>JAYUJV010000240.1:0-29110 GCA_043764975.1 Saprospirales bacterium | reverse complement strand
GTAATCCACTCACGCAAGTCTGCCAAAACCTCGACGATAGCATTATGTTATCGGGCAGCGAGGCATATCAGGCGGCTCTTACGTATTACAGCTCCGCCCAACAAGCAGCCAAAATGAACGTACCGAACGCCAAAGCCATCGCCGAAGACCTCGGCAAACGTTTTGTAAAAGCGAGTACAAAAGCCGTTGCGCCAACTGTTTAATAAAATCGAAAAAGCCTTTGCAATGTTGCAAAGGCTTTTTTTATTGTTAAATAAAAGTAAAAATTTGATACAAAAAGAAAATAATTATATTTATTTAGACTAATTAAAAATAATATTTTATAATTTTGCAGCGTAATATTTATTTTATAATAAAAGTGTATTTGCAAAATGAAAAAATTTAGTATTTCATTATTTTTGAGCATAACATTTATTGTTAGTGTTTTAGCTCAAAAAAATAATATAACCATCAATGTTAAATCTAATCAAGTACCCGTAGAATTTGCAAGCGTGTATTTTTCAAAATTAAAAATCGGCGGTACAAGCGATACACTTGGTAAAGTCATACTGTCAAATATACCAATCGGAAAACACTTGCTAAATGTAACGGTGGTAGGTTTTGAAAAATACAGTGAAGTCATAGAAGTAAGTAAAAACAATACAATTTTCTCAATTGAGCTCAAACCATCTTTATCAGTATTGGATGAAGTGGTAGTCACAGGCAACTTGAAAGAAATGCGAAAATCGGAAAGTATCATCGCCGTAGAATTGTACTCGCCAAAGTTTTTTGAGCGCAATCCTACGCCTTCACTTTTTGAGGCGATGAGTAGTGTGAATGGCGTGCGTCCGCAGTTGCAATGCAGCGTTTGCAACACAGGTGATATACATATCAACGGTATGGAAGGCCCTTATACGATGGTTTTGATAGACAATATGCCGATAGTCAGCGGACTTTCGACGGTCTATGGTTTGAGTGGTATTCCAAACTCGATTGTGGAGCGCATCGAAATCGTAAAAGGGCCTGCGGCGGCACTGTACGGCTCGGAAGCGATGGGCGGAATTATCAACGTAATTACGAAAAATCCAAGCAAAGTACCGCGTTTTTCTATTGATTTGAACGCTACTTCGTACCAAGAAATCAATGCGGACATTGCTACGGGTTTTAAAATTGGTAAAAAAATAAGTTCCCTTTTGAGTACCAATTATTTTAATTTTGACAAACGTTTTGACATCAATAAAGACAATTTTACAGATATTACGTTGGCAAAACGCCTTTCCGTTTTTAACAAATGGGGTTTTCAAAGAAAAAATAATCGTGTCGCTGATGTGGCGTTTCGAGTGGTAAATGAAAAGCGCTTTGGTGGCGAATTGCAGTGGACTCCTGTGTTTGAAGGTACAGACAGCATTTACGGAGAAAGCATAAAAACGAAGCGTTATGAAGTCATTGCAAACTATCAGTTGCCGATTGATGATGAAAAAATCATGTTTAATTTTTCAGCAAATCGACATATTCAAGAGAGTTATTATGGCGTTACAAAGTATTTTGCTGACCAAAATATTATTTTTAACCAACTGACTTGGGATAAAAAAATTGGTAAAAAACACGATTTCTTATTCGGTATCGGACATCGATATACCTATTACGACGACAATACTTTGGTCACAGCCAATGCTGACAATACCCGAAATAAACCTTCGGAAAAAACACTCAGTGGAGCGTTTATTCAGGATGAAATCTCGCCAAATGAGCGTTTGAAAATGGTTTTAGGCGTTCGTTATGATTACAGCAATGTGCATAAACACATCTTTTCGCCTCGTTTTGGCTTAAAATACAAGCTAAATCAGTATGATGCCTTGCGTTTCAATGCAGGAAATGGTTTTCGAGTCGTCAATGTATTTAGCGAAGATCATGCTGCTTTGACAGGTGGTAGAGAAGTTGTTTTTATCAATGATTTACGTCCCGAAAGGTCATGGAATGGCAATTTGAATTACACACATTTTCAGTCGTTTAGTAATGGTTTTGTTAATTTAGATGTAAGTGCTTTTTACACGTATTACAACAATAAAATTGTGGCGGATTACCTAACCGATGCCAATAAAGTGATATACGATAATTTGCAAGGCTATGCCGAAAATTACGGTATTACGCTGAATACTGATTGGAATTTTACAAATGGCATAAAATCAACTGTTGGAGCTACTTTTTTAAAATCTTACCTCAATAGAAATGGTGTGAAACAAGCGCAAATACAAACGCCAAATTTCACGACCAATTATTCATTTTCTTACCATTGGCAAAAGCAAAATATCTCTTTTGATTTCAACGGCTACGTCAATAGTCCGATGATTTTACCAACTTTACCAAACGATTATCGCCGTAGCAAATCACCGATTTTTAACATCAGCAATTTTCAAATGACCAAACAATGGGCTGCAAAAGGACTTGAAATTTACGGTGGTATAAAAAATGTATTTAATTTTTATCCCAAAGAAGACATCATCATGCGCGCTTTTGATCCTTTTGATAAAAACGTAGCCCTAAATAATCCAAACGCTTACACTTTTGATACAACCTATAATTATGCACCGCTCCAACAAAGGAGATTTTTTGTAGGTTTTCGATTTAAGATTAAATAAAAAAAAGCCTTTGCAATGTTGCAAAGGCTTCTTTTTTGTCTAAATATCAGGCATAATAAAAGCAAAAAAAAATCACTACTCAACTTCTTTTAGCTCAGTAGTGATACACACATAAAAACCTTGTTTATGAAAAACAAAAATTTAATATACAAATATACAATGAAAAATTTGAATATGCAAATCATATCAAAAAAAAGTCACCCCTTGAGCGATCAATATCAAGTAGTGACTAACAATAAAACCACAAAAACTAAAAAAATGAAAATTACTTACATATAAAAAAACAAATATTGGTCTCAAAAAGTCACTACTAAATTCTCGAGTTTTAGTAGTGACAGAAATACAAAAATAAAATTTTATGAAAAATTCTATACAAAGCTAGTTATATAGTTCCAAATATCCTAATATTTGAAATAATATTTTAAATAAAAAACCACTACCAAACTATGTGTAACGTAATGGCCAAAATCCACCACAATCTTAAAATATATAGCTTCTTTAAAATAAAATTATCGTAACTACTTAGCAATTCATCGAAAAATGTGAGATTTATAATATTTTGCTAAAACTCAGTACAATTTGCAATGAACAATAAGCAAAAAGACCGAAAATTGTTGCCTTTTGCCAATTGTATATTGCTTATTGAAACTGAAAATACCAAAATCTACAAATTTTACTGTTTACTCGAATAATACCTAAGTATTTACAAATTATCAAAAATCTATTTTTTCTTTTTACTTGATTTTGCAAAGGTATTAAAATCCAAGGCCAAATCAATCCAATAATCAAAATCTTTTTTCGACTGCATACCGTCTTCATTGATTATGATGTAGCCTTTCATAGGCCGCGCCGTAAAATCCATGATGCGACAACCTAATTTTTCGACCATCGTTTCATGCAAATCAGGGTTGATGCGACACATCAATTCGTCTTTGATTATGCCCACGCACATTTTGTCGTTGTACATAAAAGTCAAACCGCCCATCATGGTTTTTTCGACTACATTTTCTAAGTTTTCAAACCTTTCGCGGACTCGGTTTGCGAGTGTTTCGTTGTATGGCATAATTATTTTTTTGACAAATACTTAGGTGCAGCGCACCGTTCTCTTGGTAGTTAATGAATATTTTATTTTTTAACACATAAGATACATAAGGTTTTTTCACATAAGAACACATAAGCATATATAACACAAGGCTATGTGACCTTATATGACCTTCTGATGTGCCTTATGTGTTAGAAAACAACACATCTTTTAACACATAAAATCCTACACTCAACTTTACCGACTTATTATTTACACGTTAAATAGTCAGCATTTTGAACACTGCAAACGTTCATAATTACAATCTTTAATTCAAGTTCACGATTACTTTTTCGACAAAATGTTGTCCGTCAGCTAAAGTAATATTAATAAAATAAATACCTGAATTTTTAATTAAAATCGGGTATTTTTCATTATTTTTCAAGCCATTTACATAATAACTTTGTATGAGCTGACCGAGTTCGTTTGTAATGTTAAAACTTAAATCAGTTTCAGAAGTATTGCCTTTGAAACTAAAATTGAAAATCCCATCTTCTGATGGATTGGGACTCACATCATAACTTCCTTTCGTGACAACCAAACTTACTTTCGTGATGATTTGTACTTGTTTTGTAACCGAAATAGTACTTTTATCGTCTTTATCTACTATTTTTAGTCGATAATAATTGAAACCCAAAGCTGCGTCATTGTCCGTAAATGTATAATTGGTAGCGCCAGTAGCGACAACTTGACCTATTTTTGTAAACACATTGCCATCAAAAGAGCGTTCGATTTCGTATCGCGCAAGGTTGATTTCTTGAGATGTTTGCCAAGCTAATTGTACGGATTTACCACTTTTGTAAATTGCATTGAAAGACAATAATTTTACTGGCAAAAGCGTACTATTTACACCAATTGCAAACTGACTAAATGTTGTATTGTTCAGACCTGTACTAAACTCAACCGTTCCGACACCTGCGTTATTGGTCACCAAATCGGCATCGTCAATAGCCGAGTTCCAAGTTGTGCCATCGCTATTAGAAGTTCTTTTATAGAGTTGTAACAAAATCGGAGAATTGGCCATAGCGCTAGTTGTGCCTTGTACTTTACTAAATTTCATACTCGAAAGAGGTGAAAATGTAGCATTTGTACCATAATTACGTATCACATAATATGAAGTCGGATTGTTAGGTAAAACGGACATGGTAGGCAATTGATCTGGCGCAACATTGATACGACTGACCACTAAATCACCATTCGGATAAGTACCAGTTGTCGGGAAATTAAGCTCAACGCCAGGCGTTGCAAAATTCTTATTTCCACCTGTATTTACAACAATTCGTTGAAAAGTACCGCCACCAACTGGAGCCGTGGACAATGATGATTTATCTGCAGCGCCAACCAGTATAGCGTGGTTTACACCAACTTTGTCATAAGCAGGTTTTGCTGCGCCTTCATTGAATTGATAATAAGATAGCAATGAATTATCAACGATTGGCAAACTTCCAGTATTGGGATTATTACGCGTCAAATTCATTAATTCACGAATTTCATTTTGTGATAATGCTTTATTATAAATAGAAATTTCGTCCATTAAGCCTTTAAAATTACGTGATGTATTTCCTCTATCAATACCAAATTGGAAAATTTCATTAAAATTGACGACAGCGTGTGTAGCTGTTCGGGTATATGCAACGCCATTTACATAAACCGTTGCAGCAGTTGGCGTGACAACCAACGCGACGTGACTCCATACATTTGCAGCAATATTGGGTCCACCATTCCAACTATACGAACCTGCGCCATCCGCCCAATGATAACCGATTTGGTTATTTGTTCTGAAATTCAAGCCAGTTGCGCCACCATTATCAGAGAACAAAATACCTGCATAATCAGCCTGAATACCATTGGGTTTTATCCATGCGCTCAATGTAATTGTGTTCGAGTTTATGTTCAAAGGGAAACTTTGTTGAGCAAAATCTCCAGCACTTGCCAAGGTCAATAATTTGCCTGGAATCGTATCAACAGCACAATCATTAACACCAATTGGAATATTTATCAAATTGTTGGATGTTTTGGTATTGCTCGTGCCGCCTAAAGTAACAGTTAGCGTAGCCGAATATACACCTGAATTTTGATACGTAACTTTTGGGTTTTCTAATGACGAAGACGCTGGCGAACCGCCAGGGAATTGCCAAGCAAAAGTTGGAGTTCCAACTCCATACGTCGATGTATTATAAAATTGAAAACTATCCCGAAGGCAACTTGTCGTTGTTTTATCCACCGAAAGGCTTGCTTCTACGGTCGATGCTTCGTAAAGCGGGTTTTCCCAAGCACCGCGAGATGTTCCAAATCTAAGTTTATTTTTGGCTGGCACTGTAAACATTCTATCTCTTAAATAACCTATAATGGGCAAATTTGAACCAAGTTGTTCCCATTGTGGCATTGTATTGTTACGATACCAAACTTTAGTTGCGCCAGAAGTAATGGTCAAGATATAAACACCGCCATTCGTTCCACGCTGATAAGTGATACCATTTACGGCAACGGCTGGTAAATTTGGCGTCGTAATATTTGACCAAGACGAACCGCCATTGGTCGAATACATTACTTTTACAGTATTTTGTGAATTGCCATAAGCAGCCCAAAGTTCATTACCAGTTTTTCCAACTTCTATGGCCGTTATATTGGTTTGGGTCGTTGATGGAACAATGCTTGACCACGTAGAACCGCCATCACTGGTTTTTTGTATTGTTGCATTATTGACTAAAACATACAATGTATTTGGATCGTTTGGAGCAATCCGAATAGCATTTATTTTAGCACCAAAATCCTTGAATATTGAGGCAGTATTCATGTTGTCAATAGACTTTAGCATGATATTTTCATTGCTTTTTTGAATACCATATATTTCAAAAGCCTTATTTGGATTAAATTGTAGTGAACCTAAATCTGGCAAAGCCGAAACTGCGGACTCGGTTACCGAACCATCTGCATTTAAGTAGCCTTTATTTACGCCATAAGCCCAATCGTAATACAACCAATGATCATCGGCTGTATTGATAGAGCAAACGCCTGCATCAGCACCTTTTATTTTTTTCCAAACACCAGTATTAGGTCTTACAAAAGTCTGATTATGGTCTAAACCAGTGAGGCAAATATCACTTTTAGGCGACGAAGAAAAACCCCAAATATCCATAGAATTGATCTCAAAACCAGTTCCTTTTATGTTCACACCGCCATCAGTTGACATGGCTAAACCCGAATCGTTGCCAATCATGACGATATTTCCAACGGCACTAATTCCCCTCAAATCTGGATGAATATAATTACAATTGCCACTCGTTGTACTAAATGGCGCACTAAAAGTTGCTCCTCCGTCAGTTGATTTTTGAAAACCACTTGCAGTCGTATATACGCCATATTCGCCTTGGTAAGTTGTGTTTTCGTTGTTCCAATCTATTTCGTAGGCCTCGACGTAAGCATTTATTTTATTGGCAGATTGCAAAACGCCAGCGTTGTTATATTTATATATCGGTTTAGCATTGGCGAATTGCTCATATACAAAATATTTATTTGGGCTCGAAGCAATCGTTTTTAGACATAAAGTGGTGTCTTTATTCCAATTTCTATTCAAAGATGTATTCAAATTTGTTAATAAATTGAAAGTCAAACCTTTATCTGTCGAGTGGTAAATACAGGCTTGATTGCTGCTGTTCCAAGTGCCTACATAAAAATGGTTTGGATCGCTATAATCTGATTCTAATCCAAAAAAATTATAATTACGGTCATATAAACCAAAACCGCTATTGTTATATTGGTTGGTATATCTATGATTCGCACCACCAGAAGTGTTGTCAAAAACGACAGTCCAAGTCGTGCCGCCATCAGCTGAACGATATAGTTTTTTGCCAAACGTACTTAACATGATGCTTTGATTGTCATTCGCCAATGCTACATAATATGGCCTATTGGCAGAAGATGCTGAACGATTGAGTTGCGGACAAAGCGTCCAAGTCAAACCTGCATCGACAGACTTGAGCAAACCTGCTTCGGTTGCCGCCAAAACCAACGAACCGTTGAGTGGATGCGCACAGATTTCGCCGTAATAATAATCGCGATTGGCATAAGAATCAGTACCGTTCGCAAATGCGCCGTCAGTCAATTTCCAAGTTGCCCCTTGGTCTGTACTGACCCAAAGGCCACCGTAACTAAAGCCAGCAAACAAGTTTTGCGTGTTGTATGGATTCACATAAACCCGATCCACGAAACCACCAGTCACTAGATTATTGTTGTTACAAGGCGCATCTTTTACCATATTTGCTGGGCCAATCATTGTCCAAGTGCCGAAAGTTCCATTTCCAGCAATTGGCGGATTTTTTAGTTCTTGATTAGAGGTATCAAATTCTGGAAAAGGCAAAGTAAAACCGTCTTTGTCTTTATAAAGCCTAGCTTGACTATACCAATTTTCATACTTTTCTTTGAGCTTACTATTCTCATTCGGATGCTCACTAAAATATTCATTGAAAGCCATTTGAGATTTGTTCAAATTTGGTCTTTTTTTGCTCATTTCTTTGAACCAAACACTACGATCATGCTTTCGTTCGTGTTTCATATTGGCGCGCTCCAACGTTTCAAAACGTTCTTCTTCGTCTTGATATGTTCTTTTATGTTGTCTTTCTAAAGCCTCCATTTTTGCTTTCGATTTGTCTTCTTGAGCAAAACTTTGGGTTGCAATACATAGAAATAAGGGTAGGATAAAAAATATTATTTTTTTCATTTTTAAAAATATTTTGGTATTTTATTAATAAATTCAAATTATTTTATGCGTTTAAAAAAGTGTTGTTTTATAACACATAAGGCACATAAGAAGGTCATATAAGGTCACATAAGCATATTTTATGTTTGATTATGTGTTCTTATCTATTTCTATTTTGGGATTACGCTTATCTGTGTTAATCTGTGCTATCTGTGAGCAACTTTTTTTTAGAATAAAATATTTATGAAAATAAGAACCGAATAAATTCGGTGCTACAAATTCGGTGCTACTTTTTACAAACCACACAGCACCATTTTCCTTTTTTATTTATGGATTCAATCGTTAATCCTTTTTCAATAAAAGCGACTTTCATCAATTCTAAATCGTCTTCTATGAATCCTGAAAAAAGTAAATAAGCACTTTTTGCAGATTTATTTATTAGCGTATGCAAAGTCATTAAAATCACGTTTCGATTGATATTTGCTAAAATAACATCAAAATTTTCGGCTTCAACGGCTTCCAATGTTCCATAAATAGAAGTTATTTTGTCACCAACGCCATTTATAGTTGCGTTTTCGATGGTACTTTCGTATGAAGGCAATTCGTTGTCCACGCCTACGGCGTGTGTTGCGCCTAATCGAGCGGCCAAAATTGCCAAAATTCCTGAGCCACAACCATAATCAAAAACAGATTTTGAGTCGAAGTTAATTTTTCTCATGGCTTGAATCATCATAAAAGTGGTTTCGTGATGTCCAGTGCCAAACGCCATTTTTGGTGTAATAACTAGCTCATGCTCAACGTGTTGTAATGGTTCATGAAAGTCGGCTCTTATGCCACAAAAGTCATCAACGACGATTGGTTGAAAATTGCTTTCCCAAACTGCATTCCAATTTTGAAATGGAATATGAACAATTTTATAAGTAAAATCGAATTGTTCGGCGAGTTCATCAACAGCCGTTTTGATGTCTTCATGATACAAATTGCTTTGTACAAAAGCGTTGATACCATTTTCATTTTCTTCAAAAACTTCAAATTCATACGATTCTAAATATGCAGGTAAAATTTCTGCAATCTCAGCACCACATATAAATTCAAATTTTATATATTCAAAATCCTTATTCATAAATTTCACTTTTACAGGCTTTTAATGTATTTAATAACAATGAAGTGACGGTCATTAATCCTACTCCACCAGGAACTGGCGTGATGTATGATGACTTTGGTGCTACGTGCTGAAAATCAACATCGCCAACTAATCGTGTACCGTTTTTAGTCGTTGCATCTTCAATTCTATTGATGCCGACATCAATCACAACCGCGCCTTCTTTGACCATATCCGCAGTTATAAAATTCGGAATTCCGATGGCTGCAATGACAATATCGGCACGCAACACTTCAGCTTTGAGGTCTTTCGTGCGGCTATGCGTAAGCGTAACGGTCGCGTCCCAACCTTTGCGCGACATCAAAATACTGATTGGCGAACCGACAATATTACTTCGCCCAACCACTACACAAAGTTTGCCCGAAGTTGGAATTTTGTATCGTTCGAGCATCAACAAAATACCTGCTGGCGTGGCTGGCAAATACGCAGGAAGCCCTTGCGCCATGCGTCCAAAATTGATTGGATGAAAGCCATCTACATCTTTTTTAGGATCAATCGCAAGCGTCACGTTGTGTTCGTTGATGTGTTTTGGCAACGGTAATTGAACGATAAATCCATCAATATCAGTATCATCGTTGAGTTCTCGTACGATTTCAAGTAATTCAGCTTCCGATATTGTCCCTTCACGACGTATCAATGTGGATTTGAATCCAACTTGATCACAAGATTTTACTTTGCTCCGTACATAGGCCTCCGAAGCTGGATTGTCGCCAATCAACACCGCCGCTAAATGTGGTGTTTTATGTCCTTTATTTTTCAACAAAATTACTTCTTCAGCAATTTCTTCTTTTATCGTTTTCGATAATTCTGTTCCGTTTATTAATGTCATATTTTTCTTTTTTTTAAAAGGTCTCTCACAGATTTCACAGATTTTCACAGATAAGATTATACTTTCATGAGATTAAAAAAAGTCTCTCACAGATTTCACAGATTTTCACAGATAAGATTATACCATTACATTTTTATTTAGCGATTGTATAAACGTTATTTTTTTAATTTTCTTAATTTTATTTCCGCTCTCACAGATTTTCACAGATAAGATTATACTTTATATACGTCTGTGTTAATCTGTGAAATCTGTGAGAAAAAATCAGTGAGAATTAACTACGCCTCCGTTTTATGCCCCACTTTTCCGAACCAAAAAATGTACGCATAACACGCAACCATTAATACCAAAAAGGCAGATCTAAAATCGAGTCCGATATTTGCTTTTTCGTATAACCAACCATAAAATGGCGGCACAACTGCTCCACCTACGATGCCCATTATCAACAAACCCGAACCAATATTCGTAAATCTACCAAGTTCTTTGATACCCAACGGAAAAATAGCTGGCCACATAACGGCATTGGCAAAACCCAAACTTGCCAGAAAAAAGATAGCCATATATGGCGTTGCAAAGTATGAAGCTATCGCCAGTATGATTCCTAAAATTGAACAAATTGATAACCATACTTCTTGTTTGATGTATTTCGGAATTATCACGATACTCAATAAATAACCTATTAATAAGCCAATTAAGCCAAAACTTGTAAAATATTTAGTCGCATCGGTATCAAAACCTAACTTTTTACCATAAACGCCAATTAGATCGCCAGCCATCACTTCGGCGGCTACGTACATGAATATTGCCAACGCACCGAACCAAACGTGTCTGAATTGAAAAATACTTGTCTTTGACATCGACAATTTAGTATCTTCTTCTTCCGTCAATTGTTCAGAAATATCTTTTAAACTTGAAATATAAATTAGATATGAAATCACTAAAAAAACGACGCCCATTATAGAATAAGGCACGATGACTCTTGAAACTAAATCATTCAAAATCGCTGTTTTTGCTGTTAAATCTGTTGTTACTTTCAACGTTTCGTCAATCGCATCTGCATTTTTTAACAATATACCGCCTATAAAAATACTACCAATAATACCAGCTAATTTGTTACAAATACCCATGATACTAATACGATTTGCAGCAGATTCTATTGGCCCAATCACGCTCACATAAGGATTTGAAGCCGTTTGTAACAATGTTAAACCAGTGCCCATAAGAAACAATGCGCTCAAAAAACCGACATAACTTCTTGAATTTGCCGCTGGAATAAATAAAAAACAAGCAAGCGACATAATGCCTAATCCGACTACCATCCCTTTTTTTGTACCTAAATATTTTAAAATATATGATGATGGAATAGCCATGATAAAATAAGCTGCAAAAAAGGCTGTGGCTACGTAATATGCTTGTTGATCACTCAATTCGCAGGCTTTTTTGAAAAAAGGAATCAAAATCGAATTGAGCCATGTGACGAATCCGAACGTAAAAAATAGTGCGCCGATAATGAGCATCGACGACAGGTAATTGATGTTTCTCGTTGACATAAATAAAGTGTTTGTTTACTTGAATAAAATTTATTACTTTTGCAGCCAAAATTATGAAAACTTATTGGTCTTAACCTAATTATAGGATAATTATTTTTAAAATGAAACCAACACTTTTAGTTTTAGCTGCTGGCATGGGCAGTCGATACGGCGGAATAAAACAAATTGACGCCATGGGTCCATCGGGCGAAATCATCATCGAATATTCGGTATATGATGCTATTCGAGCTGGATTTGGCAAAGTAATTTTCGTGATTAGAGAAGAAATTGAAGCCGATTTTAAGGCCATTTTTAAAGGAAAATTTGAAGATAAAATCGAGATAGACTATGTGTACCAGTCAATTAACTCGCCAGTTGAAGGTCTGAATCAAATACCAGCCGAGCGTCAAAAACCTTGGGGAACTGGTCACGCCATATTGGTTGCGGCCAGTAAAATTGATACACCTTTTGCCGCGATTAATGCCGACGATTTTTATGGTTTTGATGCTTACCGACAAATGGCCAAATTTTTGACTACAAAAGTTTCGCCGACACATTATAGTATGGTAGGCTTCACTTTGAGCAATACGCTTTCAGAAAATGGAACGGTTTCTCGCGGCGTTTGTACTTTCGATGAACATCGAAAATTGCAAAGTGTAGTCGAAAATACAGGTATTGTACGCGATGAGGACAACGTAATCGTTTCAAAACTCGACAACAATAAAGAAATTGTTTTGGCTGATAACACGGTTGTTTCAATGAATTTTTGGGGCTTTCATCCTTCCATTTTTGATGCTTTGAAAAAGCAGTTTATCGCTTTTATATCAAAAAATGCTGACAATCCCAAAGCTGAATTTTATATCCCTTATGTAGTTAGCGAAATGATGGACAATGACGAGGTAGAATGTAGCGTAATGACCTCACAAGATATGTGGTATGGCGTCACTTATCCAAACGACAAAGCCAATGTAAAAATCGCTTTCGATGCTATGATTCGCACTGGTGTTTATCCCGAAAATCTTTGGAAGAAAATTGGTTAATTGGTTAATTGGTTAATTGGTTAATTTACTAAAAAAGGAAAAATAGTTGTTAACTATTTTTCCTTTTTTTAGTTTCAAGTTTTAAAAACTTATTTCACATAAACCAACTTATTATTCTGCTCTACCATTTTTCCAAATGCCTGTAAATCAAGATCTTGTGATTTACAAAAGTCTAAAAATTCGTTTTCAAAACCAGCTTCAATCGCAACCAACAAGCCGCCGCTAGTTTGTGGATCTGCCAAAATATGTTTTTTATAATCCGAAATGTGGTCAATTTTATGACCATAACTTTCCCAATTTCGATGCGTTCCGCCTGGAATACAACCTTCCATTAGGTAATGATTTAGTATGTTTTTTTCGATGGTTGGCACGAGGTCAAATTCGATTTCGGCACTCGTGTTTGAGGCTTCGCACATTTCTGTTAAGTGACCAAGTAAGCCAAAACCAGTCACATCTGTCATCGCTTTTATATAAGGTAACATACCGAATTGAGCGCCAATTTTGTTGAGTTGCATCATGCTTTCAGGCGCAATATCTTGATGAATATCTTTCAATTTCTCCTTTTTTTGAGCTGTTGTCAAGATTCCAACGCCCAATTTTTTTGTCAAAAACAACGTAGAACCGACAGGCGCACCACCATTTTTTTTCAAATTTTTTATCGGTACGCGACCAGTTACCGCCAATCCAAAAACTGGTTCGGGGCAGTCAATCGAGTGACCGCCAGCTAGCGGAATACCTGCATCAGCACAAGCCATTCGGCTACCTTCTATCACTTGATTAGCGACTTCGGCTGGCAACGTATTGATTGGCCAACCCAAAATCGCAATCGCCAAAAGTGGCGTTCCACCCATCGCATAAATATCACTAATGGCATTTACGGATGCGATGCGACCAAATTTTTGGGCATCATCGACAATCGGCATAAAAAAATCGGTTGTGCTGATGATTGCTGTGCCGTCGCCAAGGTCAAAAACCGCAGCATCGTCGCGCTCTTCGTTGCCAACTAGCAATAATGGGTTGCTGATTTTGTGCAAATCGGTTCTCAAAATACTATCCAAAACCTTTGGTGAAATCTTGCAACCGCAACCTGCACCATGCGAATATTGTGTTAATTTGTATGTCATGATGGACCTCCCTAAATCAGACCCACCCCAGCCCTCCCAAAGGGAGGGAGAAAAAACGGAGAGTCTAACTAATAGGTGTTATTTTTATAAAGTAAATAAGTATTATAATAAAAATAAATTCATAATCAATTGAAAATCAAGTAATTATAATTTTTTGTAATTCAAAATCGATTCAGCAATTTTTTCCATATCTGAATGGTCAAATTTAAAATCAATAGGTTTGTCTTTGCGTTTATTTTCAAGTCCAAAACTGTATGTTTTGTCATAAAAAAACAACGCTATCTCGGTTGCTGTTGCAAAATCACCTTTTAGTAAGGCTTTTTCAGCTTTTTGGAGGTTCAAATTTCCCAACTTCTTTTCAATTCTTTTGAACGCAGCAATCAATTCCTCAACCGAAAATTGAGCATAATCCACGATCAAACGTTGAACTCTGTCGGCGTGTGGAATTTCTACATTATATACCGTTGCATTTTGCATTTGATCCCAAAGTCCTTGCGGAATTGTGCAATGACCTACCAAGCGGCTTTCATTTTCGACATAAACCGTTTTTGAGTAATCTAACTGCTTTATTTCGTGATACAATATGTTTTCATAATGCTCGCTTCGTGGTTGTGGCAATTCGCCCAATGCACCAAAAGCTGAACCTTTGTGGTTTGCAAGTCCTTCTAAATCAAGTATTTGCGCGCCTTTTTGCTTGAGTTGTTGCAATATTTCGGTTTTCCCTGTACCCGTTTTCCCACCAATAATGATGATTTTCAAGGCTTGTTCTTCAAAAAAAACTTGCATCTCGTTGCGGTATGCTTTATAGCCGCCGTTTAGGATTTGCACATCAAAACCGACCAAATTTAACAACCAACCAAGGCTTCCGCTTCGTTTGCCTCCACGCGCACACATGACGGCCACTTTCTTAGATTTTGCTAATTTATTGGCGGTTTTTACATACCAAGCCATTTTTTTGCCAACCAATTCGAGTCCACGAATCATGGCTTTTTCGGGCGTTTGGCGTTTGTAAATCGTGCCAACTTCGGCGCGTTCTTCATCGCTAAACAAGGGCAAATTGTGCGTTCCAATTATATGTCCTTGCTCGTATTCGGAGGGCGAACGCACGTCCAACACCACTCTATCAGGCTCCAAATCTGATAGCAAATTATGAATAGATATTCTTTTTTCCAATTTTCTCAATTTAGTCCGCAAATATAGTTTAATAATTGATTGAAAATGAAAAACTATGTGCTTCTTTTTTTTCAATTTTATTTTGTCAATTTTCAGACATTAAAGTCGTTTCATTCTTAACAATTGCAAAATAAAAAATACCTTTGTAAAAGGTAAATTAACAGAATTATTTGAACAGAATTATTTGTAGTGTTTTAGTTGTCCAAAGTCTTGACTTTCAAAGACTTAACGACATTAATAACTAACTGACAATTTTGACTTATTACATACAATTTAGAAAATGAAAAACTTACAAATACCTTTTCAAGAGATTCCTCAACTCTCGAAAACCGATATAGCTTACGCTAGCAAATCAACAGATTTAGAAAATTTCATTTCGTATTCGGCTGATATTCATTCATTTACGAAAGTAATAGAAGATAGAAAACAATATCCAATTGATAGAAATTTATTGGTGTCGGTTTTCAAAAAACAATATGAAAAGCTTGAAACGAGCGAAAAAGCCAGCAAAAATATTGATGCTTTAAATAATGAAAATACGTTTACGGTCATCACTGCACATCAACCGAGCTTGTTGCTTGGGCCACTTTATTTTGTTTATAAAATAATTTCGGCTATCAAATTGGCACAACAACTCAATGATTTACATCAAAATAATCATATCGTGCCAGTTTTTATCATCGGCGGCGAAGACCATGATTTTGACGAAGTCAATCATATCAATCTTTTTAACAAAAAAATTACTTGGCAAAATGAGGAAAAAGGCTCTGTCGGCATGATGCAAACCGAGTCTTTGCAAACGGTTTTATCAGAACTAAAAACTTTAGTTGGAGACAGTGAAAATGCTCGTGAAATTTATCGTATATTTGAAAAAAATTATACACAATTTAGTGTTTATCACGATGCCACACAAGCCATCATCAATGACCTTTTTGGTCGTTTCGGCCTCTTGGTTTTAAACATGAATGATGCTGAACTGAAACGCGCTTTTTCGCCAATCATTGAGCAAGAATTGGTAGCGCAACCTTCCATCAATTTTGTTCAAAAAACGCAAAATGAGTTATCAAGTTTAGGTTACAAATCGCAGGCATTTCCACGTGAAATCAATCTTTTTTACCTCGATAATCAAGTACGCGAACGCATCGTTTTTGAAGACAACGTTTATAAAGTATTGAATACCAATATTTTAATGACTAAAAATAAAATATTGGAATTGTTAAAATCCAATCCTGAAAAATTTAGTCCGAATGTAGTGATGCGACCCCTTTTTCAAGAAACAATTTTGCCAAATCTAGCTTATATCGGTGGCGGCGGAGAGATCGCTTATTGGTTAGAACGCAAGACTCAATTTGCACATTTCAACGTTTTTTATCCAATGTTGATTCGTAGAAATTCAGTGCTTTTTTTGGATAAAAACTCAAACGAACGCTTGACAAAATTTTCACTTTCTGCCTTAGATTTATTTCAAGATCAAGATTTTATCGTCAGAAAATACATCAATGAAAACTCTGATGTTGAGCTAAATCTTACGCAAGAGAAAAAAGAAATTGAAGCTATTTTTGAAAAAATAAAATTATTGGCTTCAAAAGTTGATGTGACCTTAGAGAAAACAATTGTAGCCGAAAGTATAAAACAAAGTGCCGTTATTGTTCAACTTGAAAGTCGTTTGGTGCGTGCAGAGAAACAAAAACAAGAAACTTCCCTCAATCAAATCAAGGCTTTGATGCAAAAGGCTTGTCCGAATGGAGGTTTGCAAGAGCGTTTTGAAAATTTTATACCTTATTACATTAAATTCGGCGCATCATTTTTTGATATGCTATTAGCAGAATTAAATCCGATTACAGAAAGTTTCGATATTTTGATTGAAGAATAATTTAGAAATTGTAAAATTTTCTACGTTTGAAGCGTTTAATAGCAACTTTCGACTCTCGATTTTCGACTCTCGATTTTTCAAACTCACTACATATCCAATTATTTCCTTAAATTTGCAGCATCAACCTAAACTAAAAAATATGAACGAAATCATAAAAATAGATTTTATAGAAAAATTTAATACGCTCGTGAACGGCCTATATGTGATGAGCGAAACCGATGCGCCTTTGACGCCTTTTATTTGGAAAAAACCAATGCCACTCGAAGATGCAAATATTCGCACCAAATTAAAATTGGCGGCTGATGCGCCAATTGAGCGCCTTTCGATTGATGATTTTTTTGCAAATGCCGTCACGCCACGCGATTGGCACAGTGACGAAGAGAAATCGACCGTTCTGAAATTTCAAAATTTGGTAGCCATCGTAAAAGAAGATTTACAAAATATACAAGTATTAAAAATAAATACAATAAAACGTGATGTATATATACTTGGTATTCAACAAAATGGAAGTATTGGTGGTTTGAAAACATTAGTTGTCGAAACTTGATTTTGCTAGTAGAATCTTTAAAAAATTTGTGGAATAAACTCAAAATTTCTAAATTTTATTAAATTATTCAATAGTATTAAGTATATTAGTATTAAGTATTGCAGTTTTATCAATACCTAAAATACTCGTTATCAAGTTTTTATCTCGACTTGAATACTTAATACTCGAATACTTAATACCTTTAGGTCATTTGAAAACCCACTAAACTTTGTAATTTCTCAAAAAAATAAAAGAAGTAGTTTTCTTTAAGAGAAAAAAACAAAAAAGGTAAATGACAACGGAAGACTTCAAAGAAATATCGCATACCATTCCGAATGATCCTGGCGTGTATCGTTTTATCAGCGCAAAGGACGAAATATTATATGTCGGAAAGGCAAAAAACTTAAAGAATCGTTTGACCTCATATTTTGGCGAGCGCAAAGACCGTATGCCAAAAACTGTCGTGATGGTCAAAGCAGCAGTCCGCATCGAGTTTACGATTGTCGAAACCGAGCATGACGCGCTTTTGCTCGAAGCCACACTCATCAAAAGTAAGCAGCCGCGCTACAATGTGATGCTCAAAGATGGGCGCACTTATCCTTATATTTGCATCAAAAACGAACGTTTTCCTAGGGTTTTTATCACGCGCCGTGTGTTTAAAGATGGTTCTACGTATTTCGGACCTTATGTTTTCAAAAATCAAGTGTTCATTATTCTTGAATTAATCAAAAATTTATTTCCATTACGAACTTGCAATTTGCACCTCTCGAAAGAACATATCGAAAAGGGAAAATTCAAAGTTTGCCTCGAATACCACATCAAAAATTGTATGGGGCCATGTGTTGGCCATGAAGCGGAAAAAGATTATAATGATAAAATTGCACAGATAAAAAATATGCTGAAAGGCAATTTTTCTGCTGTAAAAGGACATTTGAAAGCCGAAATGCAAGGCTTCGCTGAGTTGATGGAATTTGAAAAAGCGCAAGAAATAAAAGATAAATTGAGCGCTTTTGAAGACTATCAAGGCAAATCAACGGTAGTCAGTACCACCATCACAAACGTAGATGTTTTCACGATTGCGACAGACGACAAAATGGCGTATGTCAATTATATGTGCGTCGTAAATGGTGCAATTATCAACACTTTTACGCTCGAAATGACCAAAAATTTGGACGAAGATGAAGATGAATTATTGGCTTTTGGCATCGGTATTATACGTGAACGATTTACGAACAACAATACAGAAATAATTCTTAACAAAGAAATAGAACTCATTGAAAACCAGTTACTTATAAGTGTTCCCAAAATTGGCGATAAGAAAAAACTGCTCGAACTTTCGGATAAAAACGTGCAGTATTATATGTTGCAAAAGCGTAAAGATGAGATGAATCGCGGCAACAAACAAACCTCGATGGAACGTATCTTGAAAACGCTTCAAGACGACCTACAAATGGACGACATTCCGTTGCATATCGAGTGTTTTGACAACTCCAATTTTCATGGTAGTTTCCCAGTTTCGTCTTGTGTGGTGTTCCGAAATGCAAAACCTGCCAAGCGCGATTATCGACATTTCAACGTAAAAACAGTTGATGGGCCAAACGACTTTGCGACCATGGAAGAAGTGGTGCTTCGACGCTACAAACGCCTTTTGGCAGAAGGTTCTTCGTTGCCACAATTGATCATCATTGACGGTGGAAAAGGGCAATTGAGTTCAGCGATGAAGAGCTTGAAAGCACTCGGCATCGAGAATAAAGTGACTGTTATAGGCATTGCAAAACAGTTGGAAGAAATCTTTTTTCCCGAAGATCCAATTCCGCTTTATATCGATAAACGCTCCGAAAGTTTGAAATTGATACAACAATGTCGGAACGAAGCGCACCGTTTTGGCATCACATTTCACCGAGATCAACGCTCGCGTGGCTTCACTGTCACACAATTAACCGACATTCCTGGTATTGGAAAACTAACCGCCGAAAAGTTATTGACCGAGTTCAAATCTGTCAAAAAACTGCGCGAAACCAATCCAAATGACATCGAATCTATTGTCGGCAAATCTGCAACAAAAAAGATTATGAAGTTTTTTGAAGATGAAAGTAGTGGTGGAGAAACGGCAGAAACTGAGTAGTTTTGTTTTATTCCATAATATATTCAAAAAAATAGTTGTAACAAATTGATTATCAATTTATTACAACTATTTTTTCATAATCTTTATTTTTCTTTAAAAATCTTTATTTGGAATATTATTTTAATTTCTTTCATTATTTTAATTTTCTTAATTCAAAAAATTAATCCACATTTACCCGAATCCCTTCGCTATGCGACGCGTATTGAGGAGCGTACATACATTGCAAACTCGTGACGCCGTTTGAAAAATTACCTTTATTGTTCGCAATCAATTCATATTCAAACACATAGCTGCCTTTGGGCAAATACGAAATAAAGAAATTTGTCGAAGCATCTTTTGTGCTTTCGTAATAACCCAATCCGTCTTGATATTTATATTGACTAATCACGTTTGTCGGCTCAAAACCCGAAGCTCGCATATCTTTCAAATGCACATATTCCATTGGGCGATCTACTTTTATTTCAATTCTGACTTTTATTTTATCGCCAATTTTGAAAGCAGCATTTTCTGCAACGGCTGTTAATTTTGGACCTCGATCACTATTTTCAACTTTAAATAATTTCTTTTTTAACTTTAAAGGCGTGTCTTCAAAAGTCTTTATTTTATCCAATTGTTCAAAATATTGCCAATACAACGAACCCCAATTCGGCACCGAGTTATTGTTTTTAACCGTTATTTTCAAGAAAGAATTATCAATTTCGCTTGGATTCCATGCTTTTTTGAAATATCCTGTGCCAGGTTCTTTCTCCACTTTCGACAAATCCAAAGGCTTGTTTCCAATCGTGATGTCAGGATCTTTGTCTTCCGCCAACCAATTATTACCAGAAAGCAACAACACATAAACGGCGTTTGCAGTCGCTTTTATGGTCTTCCAGTTGTTCGTTTCTTTGTTTTTCAAGAGCCAAAGTTTCATGTCTTCAATCGAAGTCAAATCTTCGGGCGTGATTTCTGAAAACGATTCTATGATTTGCGCTTGCATTTCTATCGGCGAATTGTACCAATAATAGCCACGTGGATTTTTCCAACTCATACCTAAATCTGCATCGCGCATCGCGTTTTCACGCAATGAACGGATAATGCCTTTTGCTGCATCAGCCTGACCAGCTCTAAACAATGTATTTGCAATCATGGATTGTGCATAAAAACCTTTATCGAGCCAATATTTTTCAATCTGACGCATATAGTATGTTTCCGCTTTTTGCAAGGCTTCGCTTTTCGGCAACTCCGCAAAATACGAGCGCGCGTGCAAATAATGGATTGTCATCCAATCCAAATGGTCATTTTCGAGGCGGACTTTTTTCTCATATTTCAATAAATGCTCATACTGTTTTACGATTTGATAATCGCAAAAACGGACGGCATTTTCTTGAATTTGTTTTAAATCTTCGCTTTGCGCAATATTTAATTTTTTCAAATGACCCAAACCTTCTACTATATGCTGCGTGATATACCAATCGTCTTGTGCGGTCGGAAACCAAGGAAAACCACCAGTATTCACATTCTGACGCTGTTTTAGCTTCGTAATGGCAGCAGTTTGTTCGGCAGCCATTTTATTAATATCAAACAATAAGGCGATGTCTTTCTTTTGTTGTGTTTCGCTTTGTGCTGCCAAAACCCAAGGCGTTTCGCTCAATAAAGCCGTTTTCAAGTCTTCATTTTTTTGAAGATTCGACATCAACGCTTCGGGCAATTCGCGCCATTTGTCAAAGACCGCTTTGATTTTAGGTTGCGAAGTCACGACTTGCGAAGCCAACGCATTGGCAAAATATCGACTAAAAACTTGCTCGCTACACTCGTGCGGATAATCCATCATATACGGCAAGGCTTGCAAAGCATACCAAGCTGGATTCGAGGTATATTCCAAAGTCATTTTGTGATTTTTGAGCGTAGTAGAGTTCGCTTTTGCGAAAGCATCAAACGTAAACGTTTTGGTTTCGTTTGCTCGTATTTGCAGCGGTTTTGTTTCGGTCAGCAACATACGATTGGTCAAAATTGGCAAAGCATTTTCTTCGCCATCGCTAAAATCCGTCGAAAGTGCAGTGATGCGATATTGCAATGCACCAAGTCCATTTTCAGGAATATTGAGCGTCCAAGATGCCGTTGTAGATTGACCTGCGGTTGTCGTAAATTTGACAACATTGTTAGTATTTCCGTATTCAGCATCAAGCGATTTCATCGAAATTGGATCAAAAAGCTCCAATTTTGCATCGCCATTGATGTTCGTTTTACTGATATTTACAATCTTTGTTACAAACTGAATTCGATCACCTTCACGTAAAAAACGTGGTGGATTTGGTTGTACCATCAACTCTTTTTGTGTCACAATTTCTTTTTCGATGCTACCAAAAGCAAAATCTTTGGTATGCGCCACCGCCATAAATTTCCAACGCGTCAACGCCTCATTCATCTTAAATTTGATGATGACATTGCCTTGTTCATCGGTTTGGAGATTGGGCAAAAAGAAAACCGTTTCGTTTAGATTTTTACGAATTTGAACTGGTTTTGAAGTAGTTTTTGGTTTAGTAACATCTTGCTTTACCATTTCATCTTTTTTCACCGCTGCACTATAAGTTACACTTACAGCATCACTTGCTATATTTGCACCAGCAGACTTATTTTCCAAAGTTGCCCCCATAGGAACTGGCGCGCTTGACGACATGGTACTGTACAATCTACTTCGCCCACCGCCATAAAGGTAATTTTGAAGTTCAAACCAATTTAAAGAGCGATTTGTTGGTTCATAGTTATTATCTCCTAAATCAAAATCAGTATTATCTCTTTCTAAACTATTACTTGCAACCGCTGAAAATTGATGCGCATAAAAACTTTTTTCGCCATAATAAGGTGTACGAATCAAGTCGGATTGCCAATTGTGCGGTACAAACTGATCCAATGACATATCGTACATACTTGCCAAAATTTCAGCAAATGCTTTGTCTTTATTGATACCAGATATTTTTAATCCCCAAGTTTCGTCTTGCCCAGGATATAATTTATCTCTAAATGTAGTCGTTTCAATTTTTAATTCTTTTTCTATAAATGGTATGTACACAAACTGGTTTGAAGTTGTGACGCGATTGTTTTTTACGATGTACATTCTAACCCAAATACCACTTTTATCGTCTTGAGAAAGCGGAATCGAAAAAGTCGTTTTACCACTGACAGTCAACCATTTAGAAAGCGTGATGTCGTTTTTTTTCTGTATTTCTAAATAAATATTTATGCCTTCGGGTTCGGATGTACCGAAGTTTAATACCGCCGTTTCGCCAGCTTTATAAGTTGGTTTATCTAAATCCACAAACAGCGTTTCGTTCGTTGCCGTGACTTTATCTTTTTGGTTTTGCACAGTAAAATATTGACGTTTTTCGATGGCCGTTCCGAATTTATCTCTGGTCTCAAAAACGATACAATAAGCGCCAGCTTCCCAAGGTAAAGCGGCCACATTTAGTTCAGTTTTTGTATTATGGACGCTGTTAATTATCTCAGATTTGACTTCCCATTTTTGGATTTCGTCTTCATCGGCAAACGGAATGGTTGGAAATATATCTGCAAATTCTTTTTTGCTAAACAATGGGCGATCAGGCAAAGGCCAATATCTTTTCTGATAAATCACTTTTGGAGAGCGCAACGACAAAATTTTCACAAGTCCATTCACAGGTTCGGCTATGCTCGCGAAGTTTGTTGTCGAAATATTGATGCTTTTTAAGCTATCAATATTGACGTTATCGCTGATGTTAAAATCTATCAAAAGTGACTCATAAGACACAACAACGGTCGTAGTTGAGCTGTGCGTTTCGCCATTTATATCAGTCACATCAGCTGTAATGACAAAATTATAAGTCTGTTTTTGATTTTTTTCAATATTATTATCAGCCAATGCCGTAAACGCAATTTTAAATTCGCCCAACGCATCCGTTGTCATTTCGCCATTCAATATCTCGACCGGCGCATTTTGAGGATAATAATATCTTCTATAATCCGAATCGTAATAATTATAATTCATAGACCTTTCGACCCTGTATTTCACGATTGCGCCATCAAGCGCATTGCCTGCAAAAGCGGTCGCGATGCCTTTCATTTCTATTTTGTCGTTCAATCTAAAACTACCTTCTATGGGTTTAAAAGTTGTCGCAAACTTAGGTCTTTTATATTCTTCAACCTTAAAATAAGCGTAATTATCCAAACCTTTTATGGTCATTTGACCATTTAATCCACTTGTTGGCGCTGTAAAAGCGCCAGTAAATGAACCAAAATCATTGATGTCTAAGTTGATTTTTTTGATTTCCTGACCATTCACATCCAAGAAACTGACATCAATTTTTTTCAAATCTGTTGCTGCTTTTGGCACGCCATTTTTATCATATTTCAAAGCTAAACCTTTAAAATAAATCGTTTGACCTGGACGATAAATAGCGCGATCTGTAAAAAACACAACTTCATTGCGTTCAATCTCAGGCGTTTGATATGGGTTGCGATAATTGCCAAAACTGCCATCAAAATCCAACGTATCAATACCTTGCACAAAACGAACGGTATAATTTTGTATATTTTCAGCTACATTTGGATCTATTATACCTTGCTCGTTTGAAATAGAATTGCCAATTTTTTCTTTTACATATTCTGTTTCATTTTCATTTTTACGTTTTTCTTTCATCGTAAACAACTCCGCAATTACACCTTTTAGTGGCGCACCAGTCTGACGATGTGCAACTAATATTTCGTTTTTGTTGTCATCATTTTTTGAAAATCCAGCAATATTAGTCGCCGTAAAAAACGTCACATTAAAAACATCTTCATTTTTAAACTCTTGATTATCACTTGCAATGATTGCATAACGACCAATTGGCAAAGCATCAATTTTTACTTCAGTAGAGTGTATTCTGTAATCGCCATCCTGGATTAATTTTCCACCAAATGCCAACAAAACTGGCAACGATTTCAAGTAAGCAATTCTTTTTACATTTTGCTCATCACCCAACTCATAATTTAATGATAGATAGACCTTATCGTTGTTGTCTTCAAATTTTAAGATTCTGAAAAACACACTATTTACATTCGTGTATCTTACGTGCAACAATGATGGTTTTTCGGGTAAAATCGCAATTTCAGATTGCAAATCCAACGACTTTTTTGTTATTTGCGCAACTCTTGCTCTGCAATTATTGCCAGCTATATTGGCAGTGTCTTTTGCGCCTTTTTTAAATATTTCGAGTGCTTTTTTGAAATGAAACTTTAACTCAGGCGTTGTTTTTTCATTGTATAAAGTACCAAAATCATAATAATGATTGCCTTGTAAATAATGAATTTTAGACAAAAATCTTGTTTTTGCATAATCGACCTCCATGTCTTCTAAAGTCTTGATATACAACAACTTAGATTCAAAAAAAGTGGCATTATTTTTTACAAATTCCAAGCGTTTTAGGTCAATATTTGCCTTAGCATTTTCTTCTTTATCGTCTATATGAAAAAGCAAAAGGTCTTGATACAAATGCAAAGTTGCCAACTTAGTTGATAAACTATCTTTCGATTCAAATTTTGCATTTATAAACGTTTTGCATTTAGCGAAAGCGTCTTTATTCGTGATTTCAAAACGATAAGCTGGTTGAGTGAGGTAAGCGTTTTCGTTTGAAAAATAATCCAACGCACGAATCGCCAAAAAGTCATACAAAGTCGGCGTTAATTGGTTGGCGTCGGCTTTTGTAAATTCATTTGCAAGCAAAATGGATTCTAATTGCCCAATCGCCACTTTTTTGATACGCTCATCCGAAAGCGAAGACCAATATAAGGCTTGCGCACGAGCCACTAACTGCTCCAACGTCCAAATGCTAATATCCGAAGTCATCGGCGCACCACTCGTTCTGCGATTGATTCGGTAGCCATTTTGTTGTATATAATTGTTGAGCAACTCGGCAGTGATACTTTCTAAGATGGGTCGCTCAGGAAAATTACTTTTCTTAATTTCGGTTTCCAGACGCATGATTGACTTTAGCAAGCCATCGTCTTCGACCATAAGATTATACTTTTCACGATGCAATATTGCTTTTATGATTTGCGTCGGCACATCATCAGCAATAGCCGTTTTCAATATTTTTTCGACTGCAATTTTAGCCGTTTGAGTTTGCCCTTTTGCTTCAAGGTCAGTTACTTCTGACCATTGACGAGAATAATCATCATTTTTGAATGTAAACATTTTTGTCTTTTGTGCTGATAATGAGCCAATTACACAAAATAATATTAAATATATTATCTTTGTTCTTAATTTAGTCATATTATTTAGATGTTAGTTTGATGCTATTAATTTGGTTGCTTTTTTAAAGTGCAAATATATGAAAATAATTTTAATGTGTTTGAAAAATTTAATAAGCAAAACATATTAAAAATAAATATTTATCAAATAAATGAACGAAATGGAATGGGCAAAAATTGCATTGGAGAACAATCGTTTTTTATAAAAACTATTATAAAACTCTTAATTTGCTAATCTTATTTAGCAGTTCCCTTCTTTGGAGGGTTAGGGAGGTCACTGATTATGATACGGCTCACCCTTCAAAATAGTCATGGCGCGATACAATTGTTCGACGAAAAAAACGCGAATCATTTGGTGCGAAAACGTCATTTTTGAAAGCGAAATTTGCAAATTTGCACGTTGATAAATCTCTTCCGAAAAACCATACGCGCCACCGATTACGAATATCAATCGCTTTCGACCTTGTATCATTTGCTTTTCAAAAAACGTCGCAAATTCGACGGAAGTATAATGTTTTCCATTTTCATCGAGCAAAATTAAAAAGTCATCACTCGTCAATTTTGACATAAAACTTTCGCCTTCTTTTCGTTTTAATTCATCAAAAGACATATTTTTTGCATTTTTAATGTCTTGATATACAACAAGTTGAAACGGAATATAGTTCCGCAATCGCTTTTCATAAATTTCGATGCCATCATCGAGATAAGCAAAAGCGGTTTTGCCAATTACCCAAAGTTCTACTTTCATATATTATGGTTTTGATTTGTTTTTAGATTCCAATTAGGATTAAAACCGACATTAAATCCAAGCCAAATTGCTCTCGAAACCCTAAAAATATAAACAAACATGATTGCCATAATCAAAGTCAGCCAAGCAAAAGTCACGTTCACGCTATAATCCAAATACCAATGTACAATGGCAGCAAAAAACACGCACAACCAACCTGTCCAAATATAAGATATAAACATGGCGCCGTAATAATAACCAGGTTCGGGCAAATAATTAAAGCCACAAACGTCACAATTATCTTTCATATCAAATGGTTTTTTCCAAGAAAATGTAGGCGATAAAAACATATCTGAATCGCGACAATTTTGACATTTGCAAGTCAAAACACTTGTTAATTTTGATATTTTGGGTTTCATAATTTTGTATTTATTTAGTTACAAAGGTAGCTTTTTCACTTTCAAGTTTGACTATATTTATTCAAATTTTATAAAAAATGCTTCAAATAATAAATTAATAAAATAACCTCTATATATTTGAACATTATTTTACACTAAATCAAAAATATGGATTTTTCAGCAACAGATATTTTATTAGCAATTACTGTCGGAATATCGCTCTTGTGCTTCAATAACAGCACTTTACGTAATAAGTTACTACATTCACCTTATCTCGAAAACCAAAATAAAGAGTATTATCGTTTATTAACAAGTGGTTTTATCCACAACGACTACTGGCATTTATTAATCAACTGCGTTGTCATTTATAGTTTTGGCAACGTTGTAGAGTTGTATTATAAAAGTTATTTGGGTCCAACGACTGGGTTGTACCTATACTTAGGCTTGTATTTGATTACGATTGTGGCAAGCGATGTGTTTTCTTATTTTAAACACGCAAACAATCCTAGCTATGCAGCATTGGGAGCTTCGGGTACAGCTTCAGGATTATTGTATTCCACGATACTTTTTTCTCCGTGGAGTAAATTTAGTTTGTATGGAATCGTACCAATTCCTGCTATTATATTTGGCTTTTTATATTTAGCTTACGAATCATATATGTCAAAAAAAGCGATGGACAACATCGGACACGATGCACATATTTCGGGAGCAATATTTGGTTTTATCTTTACCGCAATTTTAGTCAATGACGCTTTCTTTGATTTTTTCCAAAAATTATTGGCAGGAATGTAGTCTTATGTAAAGTCTAAAAACGTGCATAAAATCATACTTAATAATTTGGCGCAAATAAATTATTTTCAATATCTTTGCCATGGTTTTACTATTCTAATTTTAAAATAAAATTTTTTAAAATGAAATCAAAATACTTTTTATTTTTAATAATCATGTTTTTACAAACAAATATTGCATTTTGTGAAAACAATCAGGAGGATTTTTTCAGTCAAATAGGAAAAATCTATGTCGTTGTTGGCGTTTTGGTACTTATATTTGTTGGCATCGTTTTTTATATGATTACATTAGATAGAAAACTATCACGACTTGAAAAAGAACTTGAAAATCAAAAAAATTAATTTAAATAATATTTAATAATTAAATTTTATTAATAAAGAAAAAATATGGGCCCTAACCATCAATTTTTTGAAAGCGTAAACCGCAATTTTGATAAAGCTGCGGCGCTTTCAAATTTACATCCAGGACTTTTGGCGCAAATAAAAGTTGCCAATTCGGTTTATAAAATGAATTTTCCGATCCAGATTGGTTCTGAATATCGTGTTATCGAAGCGTATCGTGTGCAACATAGTCATCACCGTCTGCCTACAAAAGGTGGTATTCGATATGCCGACAACGTGGATCAAGAAGAAGTAATGGCTTTGGCTGCATTGATGACTTACAAATGCGCACTCGTAGATGTGCCTTTTGGTGGTGCAAAAGGCGGTATTAAGATCAATCCTAAAAATTGTACCGAAGAAGAATTACAAAAAATAACACGCCGTTACACGATGGAGCTTGTTCGTAAAAACTTCATAGGTCCAGGCATAGACGTACCTGCACCAGATTACGGAACTGGCCCTCGCGAAATGGCTTGGATTTATGACACCTACTCTACTTTCAAACACGGCGAAATTGACGCAGCCGCTTGTGTGACTGGCAAACCAGTCAATATGTTCGGTATTCGCGGACGTACAGAAGCCACTGGCCGTGGCGTTTTTTACGGCTTACGCGAATGTATGTCATTCGAAGAAGATATGAAGGCAATTGGCCTCACAAAAGGAACTCAAGGCAAGACTATGGTCATTCAAGGTCTTGGAAATGTGGGTTCATATACTGGTATGATTTCTCAAACCGAAGGCGATTTCAAAATTATTGGTATTGCGGAATATGAAGGTTCAATTCATGATGCCAA
>JAYUJV010000239.1:0-8552 GCA_043764975.1 Saprospirales bacterium | reverse complement strand
GCAGGTTCTTTTTGACTATTGCTTTCTGATTTGTATATATTTTGTGACAGGGTTTTATTTAATAAAAATATTTTTATTTATTTCAACATCTTGTTTTTAAATACTTTATGTATTGTTTTAAATATTATATTTATAAATAGTCAACCTATTTGTTATATTTTTGTGTTCCGTTTTTTTTGGAAAAAAAATTGGGTTTTTATATATTTGATTGGTGGCAAATATTGTGCCTTGTTGGTTATCTCTCACAGATTTTACAGATTTTCACAGATGTAGATAAGGGTTTTCTCTCACAGATTTCACAGATTTTCACAGATGCGATTATTCCTATACATCTCTATTATCGCGATTGTACAATCTTGTTATTATTTTAATTTTCTTAATTTCCTTAATTTATTTAATTTCATTTCCCTTCTCACAGATTTCACAGATTTTCACAGAGGTAGATTATTCCTATACATTTTGGGAGCAACTTTGATTTGTAGAAATAACGTAGAATGATAGGACGCTGATTTATAATGATTGTCATGATTTATCATGATAATTATTATAAAAATCATTATAAATCATGATTTTGTTTTAAAAAATCATGATTTTATCATGATTATCATGACAAATCAGCGTTCTATTTATCTCAGTTTTCATCATTTAGATATTTTTTTATAAGTATTTAATTTTTCAATGCTTTATGTATTACAATTTTATTTTTCTACAAAATAGAGTTACTCCCATACATTTTTATTATCGCGATTGCGCAAACGTTATTTCTTTAATTTCTTTAATTTTAATAGCGTTCAATCAGCGATTGAACGCACGTTTCATTTTAATAGCGTTCAATCAGCGATTGAACGCACGTAAAACACACAAAAAAAACGCTCGAAAAATGAATTTCGAGCGTTTGTTTTTTTTGGATAAGCATATAAAATTGATTATTTATTCACCACTAACTTAGATGCTTTATGGAATTTGCCATTATCGACATTGACGATATAAAGACCGTCTTCGAGGTCGTTTAGGTTTACATAAAGCTGATTACCGTCTTGGCTGGTATTGTGCTTGAATCGTTTTACCAATCTACCAGTTAAGTCAGAAAGTGTTACGTTCAAATCGCCACGAACTTCAGTACCAAAAGCGATAATCACTTCAGATTCTGCTGGGTTTGGAGCTAATATAAAGTCCAATGTATTGAGGTTTTCAAATTTATCTTCAGCTGCCTTTTGAGTTGTAGCTAACGTTGAAATATTGATTGGCTCTTCATACTTTAATTCATTTTGAGCAAGGATAGATGTATTTTCTTTCGCTTTACCAAAGAAGAAATTAGTGAATATATTCGCATTTTCGCTTGTCACTACACCTAATTTATAGCAGCTATTGGCTACAAAGTTGTTTGCAATAGCACTACTTGCTACTTTTATATAGTATTTACCAACAGTCAAATCACTTTTTAAGATATATTCGCTTTGGATATAATAAGCTAAACTAGACGCTATCAAAATGCCTTGCGAATTGTATAAACTTAAATCATAATCAGAAGGCAAATCAGTGAGCGAAATGTATAAATACTTTTCATTTGGATTTGTAACCGTAAATGAAAACATATCTTTATCGCCAGCAATACCAATAGTTCCTTTAGTAGTTGAATTGGTTGATATAGGTATGGCTGCGCTCATTGTTTCGTTAGGTTCGTTCACATCTGAACAAAGTGTAGAACTTGCCGTAGAGAAATTAAGTGTATTCATTTCACTAATAGAACTTGCTGCACACATTGAAGTGACATTAAAACTATAAGCTGTGTTTTCTAACAAGCCAGTAATAGTAAGGCTAGTTTTGTTGGTAATCATGTAAGAGATTGAATTTGAACCTACTTTATTGATTTGGAGTTTCCATTGCAAAATTTTAGGGTTCGCATCCCAATTGAAAGTTACACTATTGGTTGTTACATTCGATTTTTTGAGACCCGCTACTTTATCGCACATATCCAACGCCATCGTATTGAAATTTACTGGCGTTGTGTAATTTCCGATATTTGCATTTGCACCACAAGTTGGCGCAACCGAGTAACAGTAAAGTGAATTTGGCGAAAGCGCCGAAATGTTTACATTATCACCTGGAGTAGAATACGCATAAATTTGGTTTGTTGTCAAGTCTTTCACAAGTAATTTACAGAAACTACTACCTGGAGGTGCTGTCCAACTTACTTTTGCCTTTTCTTGCGCAATGTTAGAAATCGTGATATTAGCAGGTGCTAAACAAGCTGCAGGTACTGCAAGCGTGCTAAAACTAACTGCTGCACTCTGAAGACCTTGATCCGTGCCACAAGAAGCATTTACTTTGAATGTATAAGGGCTAAGTGGTGTCAAACCTGCTAATGTATAACTTGGGCTAGAGGTATTGAATACAGTACTCGTGCCATTTGGAGCTTGTAATGTCACTCGGTAAGCAGAAGCACCTGGCACTGCTGTCCAAGTTAATTTTGATGTAAAAGCTGTGGTCGTACTGACAGTTACATTGCTAGGAACTGCTGCGCAAGCTGGTGTTGGTGCAGTAGCAAAAATAGTTGCAGCTGAAGGTGTACTCTGGATACCAGAACAAACCGCAGAAACTCTATAAAAATGCGCCTTGTTAGGCGTTAAATTAGTCAGAATACCTGAAGTTACAGCCGTATAACTTGCTGCATCATTTTCTTTGAACTCAATTTTGTAACTCGTTGCGAAAGGAACATTTGCATAAGTTATTGTAGCTTTATTCACGCCAATATTTGAAACGGCTACGTTTGAAGGCGTTGCACAAGTCAAGTTAGAAGTCGTAAAGCTACCAGTTGTTGCATTACTTGGCATTGAACCACATTGAGAAAAAATTTGGTAAGTGTAAGTTGCATTTGCATTCAAACCTGCCAAAATGAGATTAGTCGCATTGTTTACGGTCTTTCTAGTTCCGTTGCTCAACACAACCAAATAAGATTGAACACCCACCACAGGAGACCAATTTATGGTAGCAGTGGTTGCAGTTACGTTTGTAGTCGAAGACGTTTGAGGTCTTCCACAATTCGGGTCACCAGTTGTAGTGAAAGCATTTGGACTACTCCAAGCACTTACGCCAGAAGGACACGTAGCACGAACCCTATAACTGTAAGTGGTAATTGGCAGTAAAAACCCTTCGTACATCTGTGCAGTCGAGGTCATAACGACAGTTTTTGCTCCACCACTTTGAGTCAATTCAACTTCGTAACTCGTTGCAGACATTGCATTCCACTGTAAAGTGGCTTCGGTAGTCATTAGATTGAGCGCACGTAAACTGTAAGGAGTTAAACATTGTGCTGAAAGAAAATTTTGTGTTAGTGATAGCAAACACAAAATAATAAACGATTTAAGTGTAGTTTGATACATAGCATAAAGATTTTAATGAATAATAAGTAAGTACATAATAAATTATCAAATGATTAATGCTTTAAAATGATAAATCACAGCTATTCGGGACTCTAAAAGTATCGAATATGTTTTAAGCATTGGTCAAATGATAGTACAAAGTTAGGGGGAAAACTTAGCCAAAACTTAATTTTATTTTTTTCAAAAATATCATTTTGTGACATGGTTTTTTTTAAAATCAAATTAAAAAAAGGGTAAAAAATAATTATTTTTATTTTTTTAATTTCTAATACATATCCAAATATACTCAACTAAAATATATTTTAATTTTTAAATCAATCAGAAAAGAATTTATAACTATTTGATAATCAATTATTTTTGCTTAATATTTTTAACTTATTCATTTTTAATTAATTTGTATTTTGTTAAAATCTAAAAAAAAACAACAAATAGTGACAGGCCATTTTAAAATAATATATTGCTACATAATTACAGTTTTATTTTTTTTATAAAAACATATCTATTTAGTCCTACTTTGGTATTTTTTTCACTTTTTTATAAAAAAATAAAAACATAAAAAAAAATAAATATTTTATCAAAAGAGGACTTTGTTACAAAAAAAAAGAAATGTGTCAAAATTACCTGTCACTTTTTGCTAAAAATATATAGCGCTGCAAAGCGAAAAATTGCTGCCAGAATGATGATAAAAATACGTAGCTCAATCAGCGATTGAATTTACTGGACATAAAAAAGCCACGCTAAATCGACTTTAGCGTGGCTTTTTTATTTTTTAAAACGTGTGAACAATCGATGATTGGACTAAGATAAATTTAGAACTCGTCCAATTACCAATTGGACGCACATTGAAAACCTACTTTTTATAAATATCAGCATCAACAAACTGAGCTAAATCTATCCAACTTCCACGCATGGAGGTATTAAGGTCGTTGGCTTCCATGATGTCTATAAATTTGTTTCGCGAGATGGTGCGTGCGCCCATTTTCATGAGGTGTGATGTTTTTTGCTGACAATCGATAACCGTAAAATTCATACGTTCGAGCAAACGCGCCAAGCAGATAAAGCCAAATTTGGAGGCATTTGGTACTTTTGAAAACATGCTTTCGCCAAAAAAAACACGCCCCAACGATATACCATATAATCCACCTACGAGTTCTTCGCCTTCCCAAACTTCTACCGAATGACACAAGCCAAGGCGATTCAATTCTGCATAAGCATCTATGAATGAAGCAGTTATCCACGAATTTTCGCCATCTGCGCCACGGTCTTTTGTGGTTCGGCAACCTTCCATGACTTGCTCGAAAGCAGTATCGAACGTAACCTTGAATTTTTGTTGATTGAAATACGGTCGCATACTTTTAGACACTATAATGTCTTTCGGAAACAAAACCATGCGCGGATCTGGACACCACCACAACGGCGGCTCGTCGGGATTGAACCAAGGAAAATAACCGAGCGAATAGGCAAATAACAATCTATCCACAGTCAAATCGCCTCCGATTGCTGCTGGGGATTTGGTTTCCACATGACGTGGATTTGGAAAGCCAATTTCTTCTCCGATTGGTATTTGATACATCTTGTTTAACGAATTTGGTGCAATACTAAGCTATTTTTAAACAAAAACCCTTTTTTACAAATGTTTTGTTTAACATCATCACTCCAAATTTGTCCGATAAAATACACGGAAAGATTCATAACTACCTAGTATTTTTGAAGGCGTATAATAATTTCCCTTTTTTTGAATAATTTTTCTGTCAAAATAGGCAATTTACAATATGCAATGTAAAAAACTAAATTTACCTTCATGCTGAAAACTAAATTTTGCTTATTGCTTATTGCCAATTCAAAACAAATAATTTTCCAAAATAATAAAAGTTCAACTTACTCACAAATGCCTAATTTTTACAAAAAATCTTTGTTATCAACCCAAATCGCTTACCGTTATTTCTTCTACTTCCCAACGATCTAATTTATAACGCTTTTTTACGTCTTCTACCAAAGTATCTCGCACGACTACAAATATACTTTCAGCGGTTTCAAAAACTTCATTCAGAATCGAATCAAAACCTTTTCCATCGAGTTCGAGTGGGCCAATTTCGTCAATGATTACATTCGGATTATAACGTAAGTCTTTGATAATCAATTGATTCATGGTTTCAAAAGCCATTTTTGAAAATACGTATTTGCCGACAGGCAAAAAGTCATTTGGATTATTTGGATCTGCTTCCATTTCTATTATCTGCTGCGAAAACAAATGCACCATACAACGTTTTCCGTTCATAACTGGCGACAATACTCCACCCCATTGATGCGACGAATGACGTATATAATTGGTCAAAGCCGTTGTTTTGCCTTCGCCTTTTTTGCCTTTCAATAACACGATTAATTTACTCATTTTGTCAATTTTATATCGTCACCGACTTTTACGAAGGCTGAATCTGTATTGTTCCAATCTTTTTTATTCCAAATTAAATTTTGACCAAACGTTATTTTTCGACCAAATTTTCGATACGTCGAAAGCGTCGCTAGTGGTTCTTTACCTGTACTTTCGCCTGTATCAGGATTGAGCGTGGTCATGACGCAACGCCCGCAAGGTTTTACGCCTTTAAAACGGACATTCCCAATCTCAAAATCTGACCAAGTTTCTTCTTCATACGGCTCGCCGCCGCTAAATATAAAATTTGCGCGAAAGCGTCGTAAACCCACAAGTACCTGATTGTCAGCATTTAATGGCGATTCCAAACGTGTATTTAAGTCATTGAGCGAGTTTTCGCCGATGATTAAAAATGGATAACCGTCTGCAAAACTGACTTCATCTTCGCCAGTATTGTAGTCTTCTTCGACTCTCCGAACACTCGAATCGAGCATAATCACAAGGCTACATTCGGTTTCGAGGTGCTTTGTCAAAAACGCATCGACTTCGGGATTTACCAAATTTGCAGTAACGGAATCGTCCCAAACAACGACTTGCATCGTTTGGTTTGTATATTGATTTACATCAAAAGCAATTTTTTCATTAGTATTTTTTTTAGTAATAATCAATTGATTATCAATAACTTCTGCTCGAAGTTTTGCCATATTATGCTGTGTTCTTTGGGTAAAAAACATACCTTCGTTGTCCACAATCATCCAACGGCGATCAAAGGCCAATCCGCGCTCTTGCACTTCGGCAGTAGTTGGCGAATATCCATCAAGCGATTTGATAGGGAAAATATTTATTTGAGAAATTTTCATAAATTGAAATTTGTTTTTAAAAAGTTATCTCACAGATTTCACAGATTTTCACAGATAATATAAAAATGAAATTAAAAAAATTAAAAAAATTAAGAAAATTAAAAAAATAATAAAACTTAACGTCTGTGTTAATCTGTGAAATCTGTGAAAAAAAAACATCACGTAAAACTATAACATCTGTGTTAATCTGTGAAATCTGTGAGAAATAAATCACATCAAAAAACACAAAAATAAAAAAAACTAACGAACTTTGTCCATAAGAAGACAATAACTTCAAATCACAAAAATTTTTAATATGGATATGATCGAAATAAAAGCCTTTCAGGTTGCTGAATCTTTCGATATTAAGCGAATAAAAACTGAATTTCGAGCGGCGCTACATTCTGGAAACAACTCAGAATTGTTTTATTTTTTTGAAAAAGAAAATCGCTACTTATATGTGTTCGATTATGGTGTCGTAGTGTTTGCTAATTATGACGCGGTGTCCGAAAGCGAGTTTTTGCGCTTTATTATGCCTTACGCCGATAAAAAAGTGAGTAACCAAAACGAAGAAATCACAGAAGAATATTCGATAATCATTGATGAAAAATATCGAAAACCGCTTGTCCGCAACGACGATGTGAGCATAAATGACATATCGACGGAGTTGGTCAAAATCGTGATGCTCAATGTCGGTCAATCTGCCGCACTTGAATATTATGAACTCTTGACTGCCAAAATGCTGACTTCTACAAAAGTATTTACTGACGAGCTGGAATCGAAAGGACAAATTAGTGCCAGCAAAAAATCGCTCTTGAAATTCATCGGTCAAGTACTGAATGTCAAAAACAGTATTGTCGATAATTTGTACATCCTCGATGACCCAAACAGCACTTGGGATAGCGAAGAACTCAGCACACTCAACCGTAGTTTGAAAGCCAATTTTGATACCAATGCTCGATTCAAAGACTTGGATTATCGCCTAAAAATCGTAGAAGATAACCTTACTTTATTCACGGATTTACTCAATCATCGCGAGAGTTCGAGGTTAGAATGGATTGTAATTATCTTGATTTTGATAGAAGTCGTGAATATATTTGTCGGTAAAATTTTATAAAATTAAATATCTAACACAATAACAATGAAACAATTACAAATATTAATTTTACTTTTTTGTATAACAATCAACAAGATGGACGCACAAGCCTGGAAAAAATATCCAATCTACAACGGCAATGATTTGGGTGTAACTTACACGCCAACGAGTACCACATTTAAGGTTTGGTGTCCGACGGCGAGCGAAGTAAAATTGAGGTTATATAGTAGCGGTGCTGCCAAACCTGACAACTCAGATTTGTTGAATACCGTTAATTTTCAACAACAAAAAGATGGCGTTTGGTCGGCTGTTATCAACGGAAATTTGAAGGGTAATTTTTATACTTATCAGACCAAAGTTGAAGATAAAGTTATGCTCGAAGTGCCAGATATTTATGCAAAATCGGTTGGCGTGAATGGCAAACGCGGCATGGTCGTGGATTTGGCGGATACCAATCCGAGTAATTGGCAAAGCGACGTTTCGCCAGCATTTGCGAAAGCAACTGATGCCGTATTATACGAATTGCACGTGCGCGATGCTTCGATTTCGTCCAATTCGGGTATCAAAAACAAAGGCAAATTTATCGGCTTGACCGAAAAAGGTACTAAAAATGATGACGGTCTTTCGACTGGCCTCGATCACATAAAATCACTAGGCGTTACGCACGTACATTTGTTGCCTATGTACGATTATTATACGATTGACGAATCCGCGCCTTATGATCCAAAAAAATACAATTGGGGTTACGATCCCTTGAATTATAACGTTCCCGAAGGCTCATATAGCACAAATCCATTCGATGGCGTGACGCGTATCAAGGAATTTAAGCAGCTAGTGCAGACCTTTCATAACAACGGTTTGCG
>JAYUJV010000238.1:0-1102 GCA_043764975.1 Saprospirales bacterium | reverse complement strand
GTTTGAGGGGAATATTTGCCAAAAAGGCGTCTTTCGTTTTTTCATCTAATACGTGCGTCATTTCGGTTTCGATGTAGCCAGGCGCGATGGCGTTGCAACGCAAACCACGTGAGCCATATTCCTTCGCAATTGACTTCGAGAAGCCGATGATACCAGCTTTGCTCGCTGCATAATTTGCCTGACCGCCATTGCCAAACACACCGACCACCGAACTCATGTTGATAATAGAGCCGCCTTTTTTGATCATGTGGCGTAGCGCGTGTTTTGTCATATTGAACACCGACTTTAAGTTGCTATCAAGCACCGAGTCCCAAGCGTCTTCGGTCATACGCAACATCAAGTTGTCTTTCGTGATGCCAGCGTTGTTGATTAAGATGTCGATGCCGCCAAAATCTTTTACGACTTCGCCAATCAAGCGTTCAGCATCCGCAAAATTAGACGCGTCCGACTGGTATGCTTTTATGTTTACGCCAGTTGCACTGAGTTCTTCCACAATTTTATTGGCACGCTCTGCTGATGATAAATACGTGAATGCGATGCTCGCACCTTGCGCCGCATATCCGCGCACAATTGATTCACCAATGCCACGAGATCCACCCGTAATAATTGCTATTTTGTTTTCTAATAATTTCATTTTTTGTCGTTTATTTTAATAAAAAATATTTTTTTGATTTTTTGAAATGTTTATAGCTTAAATCTAAAACACCTATTTTTACTCAACTATTCTATGGTATTAAGTATGAAAGTATTAAGTATGAAAGTATTAAGTATTGCAGTTTTTACAATACCTAAAATATTGATTAACAATTTATTATCTCGACTTGAATACTTTATACTCAAATACTTTATACTTTTGACCAATACAAAACTTACTGTACTATTCATATCAAAAAAGAAATATTCCTTTGAATTTACAAATAAGGATCAGTCGATGATTTTAATATCTCTATCAATTCCTCATCCATATATTGATAATCGTCGGGAATATCGAGTACGATCATTTTTTCGTTGAATACCTTAGATTGATATTTTTGCTGTATGATTTTTTTGTGTTTATCTTCCATCACAAACACCATATCTGCCCAATCCAACAAGGCTTCTG
>JAYUJV010000237.1:0-8576 GCA_043764975.1 Saprospirales bacterium | reverse complement strand
TAATCCGATACAAAAAACTGATGTTTTTCGGTTCTCGGTTCGGGATTGAGAAGATTGGCTTCTCGCAATTGCAACTCAACGGCTTGCGCCACAATGTCTGTAGAATCAAACACTTGTACACGATGATTGAAATATAATTCAATGTCTTTTTTGATTAACGGATAATGCGTACAAGCCAACAACATGGCTTCGATACCTTCAAAGTCCTTGTGGCTGAGGTAGTTATGTATGACAGCTTTACTAATATTATTCTGAATAAAACCTTCTTCTATCATTGGCGCGAGCAGTGGAGTGGCGAGGGAAACGACTTCGAGGTTCGGTGCAAGTTGATGTAATTTTTGGGCATACAACCCAGTCTGAATCGTCGCTTTGGTAGCGATGACGCCTACTTTTTCAAAATTTTCGGCCGCAACCGTTTCCACCAACGGATTGATGACATCTATGAATAGGGCTTGGTGCTGAAAAAAATCGCGCACCACTTCGTAAGCAGCCGAAGCAGCCGAGTTGCAAGCAATCACAATCATTTTGCAGTCTTTTTCGAGCAAAAATTTTACAATTCGTAAGCAATAATATCTGATTGCATCGCCCGATTTGTCGCCGTAAGGCAAATGCGCGGTGTCGCCAAAATACAAAATTCGCTCGTTCGGCAAACGCTTAAATATCGCATTGGCCACCGTGAGTCCTCCAATGCCCGAATCGAAAATACCAATCGGATTTTTATAATGCTGTGTTTTCATTTTTTTATGCAAATAGCTGATTATCAATTATTTAAAAAAAGTGGTTCTTTTAATTTTTTTGTAAAGTAAATTAAAAAGTCTGTTTTTATGTCAATTATTATTTTGTATTAAGTATGAAAGTATTAAGTATGAAAGTTTTTACAATACCTAAACAGCTCACTATTAGTTTATTATCTCGACTTGAATACTTAATACTCCAATACTTAATACTTTTGACTAATACAAAAAACTTACTATACTATATATATCCACAAAAATTTTAAAAGAACCCAAAAGCATGCTTTAAAACAACTTCCCAAACATGATTTTCCATTTGAATTTCAAATTACTTTCGTTGCCACGAATGTCTATACGTTGCATCAAAAAAGGATTTGAGATTGGGTGTTTATTGATGCGATTGCCGATGCGGAAAGCTGCGATAAAACTGTTATTTTGAAATATATTTTCGATAAACGCCATTTGCTCCTTGTTTTTGCGAGGACAACTACCATAAGTGTAAGCCCAAATTGGCTGCATCGTGATGGGTAATTTATCCAACTTTTGTTTTGCGTTCATTATTTCGTCTGCCCACTGATTTTCGTCAATATCCATGATGCTTTTATGTTCAACGCTATGGTACGCATATTGCGCCATATCTTCCATTTTTTTCAATTCGGCTTCGCCTAAAAATGATTGTTGTTCGCCATCGAAAACGATTGTTTTGCCTACAAAATCAGCGACTAAAAAAATACAAAATGGTATATCCAATTCCTTGAAAATAGGATATGCGGCGGTATAATTGTTCATAAAACCATCATCGAATGTGATACAAACGGCACGTGGCGGTAAGGCTTCGCCGCGTTGCAGATACGCAACGACTTGACTGAGTGACACCATGTTGTATCTCGCTTTTAGCCAACCCAATTGCGCACGTAATTGAGGCGCGGTCACGCTCAAAAAATCGGCTTTTTCGCGTACTTTATGATACATCAAAATTCGGAGAGTATTCATTATATTATTTTTTTAGGAGTCGAAAACGTTAGAATTGCACTGATTCGTACAAAGTTTTAGCATTTTAAGTGTTAGAAAAACAAATATCGAATATCGAAGTTGAATGTCGAATATCGAAATTTTGTAGAGTGCCTTTGCTATTCTTTATTCGACATTCCTATTATTCGATATTCTTTATTCCTTGTTCGATATTCGATATTTTATTAAAAGGGTAAAACTTGATGTACTTTGGTATAATACTTCGATTTAACGTCAATCTTTCATAAAAATCCATTTTACCATTTCGCCAAAGCTCGCTTTTTTGCCATAGAGCAAAATTCCGACTCGATAGATACGACCCGAAAGCCATACAAAAAAGATGCTCGTGCCGATGAGGAGCGTGATGGACAAAAACACTTGCCAAACTGGTGGCTTGAAAACCAATAACGCTGGCATCACGATTGGCGAAAACAAGGGAAAAATAGAACCAAAAACCGCCAACGATGTATCAGGATTTCGGACAGCATTACTCATGATGAGCATTGCCAACACGACTGGTATTGTAATCGGAATGGTCAGCGATTGACCTTCGCCCATGTCGTCGCCGATGGCCGAACCGATGGCTGCAAACATTGAGGCATATAATATATATCCACAAAGATAATAGAGGATAAACATCGGTATAATCCACCACCAATTGATGTTGCTGAGTTCCGAAAGGAGTTGTGTGATCATGTTTTGAGTTTCGGCGACGTCCATTGGTGGTGCTCCATTTGGCATGGGTGGCGGTGCGCCGCTTTTGCTTGCCAAAAAGAAACTCGCGCCCATCGTGATGAGCGGTATGAGGATTGACCAAATCAAAAATTGCGACAAGCCAACTGCGCCTACGCCAATGATTTTGCCAAGCATCAACTGAAACGGCTTCACAGACGACATGATGACTTCTATGATTCGGTTCGTTTTTTCTTCCATGACGCTACGCATTACCATCATACCATATATAAATACGCTCAAATACATGATAAAACCCATGAGCGTGCCAACACCAGCCGCAATAGAACTCGCCATCGAAGACTCGTTTTTGCCATTGGCAGTGATGGGTTCGGGATCGAGTGTGACGTTAATGTCGAGTGTCGAAATCATATCTTTATTGAGGCCGAGCGCATCTATTTTGTAGTCATACAAGCGTTTTTCGATGCGTTTTTCGATTTTTGAGCGTGTTTCGATACTCAATTTGCCGTCTGAATAATAGTTGAGCGTGAGTTTTGTATTTTTCAAATCATTGATTGGCGGCACTACGATGATGCCGTTGTATTTCTTATCGTCAAAATTCTTTTTTAAAGTTTCTAAATCCTGATCCGAGAACGTAAAATACAAGTTGTTGTCGTCTTTCAATACTTTTTTCAGCACATTCGCCTGATCCGAAACCAAGACGTGTTCGGCAGAATCGCCCTCGTAAGTCAAAATCATGACTTGTATAAATATGAAAAGACCGAACGCAAGTGGTGTGAGCAAAGTCGCCAACCAAAACGTTCTTTTCGTGACGCGTGTCATGTATTCACGCTTTATGATGAGCCAAAGTTTATTCATAATATGGTGTAGTTGAAAATTGAAATGGAGTATGGTTTCAAAGCCTCTATTATTCTTAATAGTTGAGTAATTTTTCTGTTTCTGCTAATTTTTTGATATAATAGGCAATTTGCAATAAGCAATTTGCTGTATAAGATTTGCTTGTTGTCAATTGCTTATTTAAAAATATAATAAAAATACAAGACTTCTTTCTTCCTAATAAATGTATAAAATCGCTTTAATTTCTTACGAATTTTCCACTCGTTTGATAAAAATTTCGTTCAGCGTTGGCAATATTTCATTGAAAGATTTGATATTGACTTGCTGCTGCAAAAGATGTTGCAACATAGCGTTCGACGCTTGGTTTTCGCTGTGGCGCACCACAACTTTATCCGCCGTTTGCTCCAATACTTCGCAATAATTATGTATCGTATCTGGCATTTGACCTTGATACGTGACCTCAAATTTATTTTCTTTGAATGATTGTTTGATGTCCGTCACGTTGCCTTCCAACACATTTTTACCTTTATTAATGAGTACAATGCTGTCGCAAATTTCTTCGACTTGCTCCATGCGGTGCGTCGAAAAAATGATGGTTGTGCCTTGTTTTTGGAGTTCGTAAATCTCGTCTTGTATCAAAGTAGCATTGAGTGGATCGAGGCCAGTAAACGGCTCATCGAGTATCAATAGCTTTGGGCGATGCACGACAGTTGCGATGAATTGCACCTTTTGTTGCATCCCTTTCGAGAGTTCGTCAATCTTTTTGTTCCACCAAGATTCGATTTGAAATTTGGTCATCCAAGCCACGATTTCGGATTTGGCTTGCGCGTGGCTCATGCCTTTTAGTTGCGCGAGATACATGAGTTGCTCGCCGACTTTCATTTTTTTGTACAAGCCGCGCTCTTCGGGCATATAACCGATGTGACCGATGTTGCGCTCGCTCAGTTTTTGACCATTGAGCCATATTTGACCGCTATCAGCACGCGTGATGGTCGTGATGATCCGAATAATAGAGGTTTTACCAGCGCCATTTGGCCCTAACATTCCAAATATTTGACCTTCGCCAATTTCAAAACTCACGTCATCTACTGCGGTATATTTATCATAAGTTTTTACGATATTTTCGAGTTTTAGCATCGTTTTATGTTGTTTTACGTTTTAATTTTTTTGTCGTTTTATTTTATAAATTCGCCAATTATCTATATATTGGATAGAATAATCCTCTCTTTTTAAATCTTTTTCGTAATCATTTGAATCACCTTTGAATAGAAAAGTTTTATATTCTTTTTCGATATTCTCTATTTCTACGAATTTTTCAGCAACACAGAGGAATCGACAGTTTAAGGAATTGAAAGCATTTAAAAAATTAAAATCTATGCTATCTTTAATAAAATTTTCAAGAATTTTTAATTCAGGTTTGGTCTGAATAAAAGCTTTATTAGATATATTATGTCTTTGAACCATAAATTCTAATGGGTTGGGATTTAACTGATCTCCTCTCAATGGTGTAACTGAAAAGTTATTGAAAAGCAATTTATTATCTTCAAAAAAAATTATTTGTTTTCGTAACTTTTCTAATTCATTGTTTTTATTGCATGATAGAAACAGTAATGGACAAATTAAAATAAGATATTTCATTGATTCGGCTTTAAAGTTTTTATTCGTGTATTTTATAAATAAAAAAACACTAATCGTAGTGTTAAAGCTGATGAACTATAATATTCAAAAAAATATTTCTAAATCCAAATTATATTTTTTACACCATCTTTTCTCTACAAAGTTATAACAAAAATCCTCGATTTTATTCAATTTTAGCACCTAAAAGATGAATCATGTTAAATATAAGATAAAGATATAAAAAATAAAGACGAAACACGCTTTTATAGAAAATGGATTTTTTACTTTTGCTTTTTTTATAAAGTAGATGTGATTGTTTAGCATTGGTCATTAAAAAGGTAAAATATTTTTTTGTTAATTTTTCGTTTAAATAGGCAAATAGCAATAGTCAATAAGCAACTTATATCGAGCTGCAATTGCTAATTGTCAATTGCCAATTAAATTAGAATATTGAATATTAGAATCAGAAAATTTACTTTTGTAATGCACAATGCCTAATCCTTCACTAAAATTTGATTTATGCAAAATTACTTATTGATATTATTTGTTACGTTTTTATGCGCCTTCAAGACCGTGGATAATCCGACGGAGCAGTTTCCACAAGGTTTTTTTATATCGCCAGTCGGTCATGCCATAGAGTTGACGGGAACATTTGGCGAGTTACGCCCCGACCATTTTCATGCTGGCATCGACATTCGTCCGAACCGAAGTGGCGTGTCTGAGCCGATATATGCAGCAGGCGAAGGCTTTGTGTCGCGCATCAAAATCAGTAGTACTGGCTACGGTAATTTTATAGAAATACAACATCCAAACGGTTTTTCGAGTGCTTACGGACACCTGGAAAGCCTATTTCCTGATTTGCAAGCGTACGTAAAAAGTAGCCAATATGGTCGCGAAGCATTTGAGGTAGAGTTGTTTCCGAAGCCAAGCGATTTTCCAGTTCAGCGCGGACAGTCAATTGGTCTTATGGGCAATACTGGCGCATCGCAAGGGACGCATTTGCACTTCGAGATCCGAAAAACTGGTAGCGATCAGCCTTGCGATCCATTGTTGTTTGGCATACCAGTCGCCGATACGCGCGCGCCAAAGATGTACGAACTCAAAATCATGGAACTCGATGACAACAACGCGTTACTCGACGATGAAAAATACAACCTTTCGGGCATCAAACGCATCAAAGAAAAAGTGAAGGTGAAAGGTGGGCGCAAGAAAAAGAGCAAAACCAAGACCATCATCAAAACGATACACGTCGATACCATCGAGGACGATACCATTGAGATTGACGCACCCAAAACCGCTTTTGCCCTCAAAGCCTTCGATATGGCTAATTGGTCCGACAACACCAACGGCATACATAGCCTTGAACTGTATCAAGACGGCAATTTGGTCTATGGTTTCGACCTCGAAAGTATTCCTTTCGAGGACACGAAGGCCATCAATGCACACATAGATTTTTCGGAAAGAATTACGCATGGCAGCTTTTATCATCGCTGTTTTCGTTTGCCAGGCAATCCGTTGCCCATCTATCGTCAAGGATCGAATGATGGCATCATTAGCTTATACAATGGCGTGGTGTCGGAGTTGATTTTTGTGGTCAAAGACTCTTACCACAATGCCGATTCGTTGCGATTTTGGGTTACGAAAGGCAACAATACGCCAGTCGCTGCAGAGAAAAATTTTACCGATTTTTTTCAATACAATAAAGATAATAGTCTGAAAAACAGCGACTTAGATGTATTTTTTCCGCGTGGAATTTTTTACGATAATCTAAAATTTAATTACACTACAAGTCCAGATAATTCTGCACAATGTTACTCCACTACGCATCATTTGCACAATGGCGCGACACCGTTACATGGTTATTTTGACATCAAAATAAAGCCCAACGAAGCCATTCCAGACTCGTTGCACGACAAAGCATTTATTGGTTATTGCGAAGGCGATGGCAGCATCACGAATTATGGCGGCACTTGGTCGGGCGAATATCTTTATACCAAAGCAGCCGAATTGGGCAGGTATTGTGTCATGGTGGACAACGTGCCACCAACGATTCAGCCAGTCCGTTTTTCCGAAAACATGAAGTCCGCCGAGCGCATGAGTTTTCGCATCAGCGACAACCTCGCAACCGACCGCAACATAGACGGCATCAGCTATCGCGCTACCGTGGACGGCCAGTGGATATTGATGGAATACGAAAAAAAATCAAAAATACTAAGCCACACTTTCGATGGCCGCATCGGCGAAGGACAACACAACCTCGTCATTACCGTCAAAGACAATCGTGGCAATGAGCGTGTTTGGACTGGCGTTTTTACCAAATAGATTTAATTTTAATTAATGGAATTAAAAAAATTAAAATAATATGTAAAATGTTGATAATGAGTAGTTTGTGTTGTAATTTTCTTTTTAAATAATTCATAATTTAGCCATTTATTTCAGGTTAAATTTTAGCTTATTTTTTTTAAATTCGTTTTAATCAGCGTTTGCCGAAGGCATCAGTCAAATCCGCGTTCCAAAAACAAAACGTATGCAAACGTAGATAGAGTAGAACGTTGATTAAATCCAATTACCTAATTCACTATTTCAACCAAATCCCAATTACCCAATTCAAAATATTCAAAAAAATATGAACGTATTAATATTAGGAAGTGGCGGGCGCGAACACGCGTTTGCTTGGAAAATAGCACAAAGTCCGCTTTGTGAACAGTTGTACATTGCACCTGGCAATGCTGGTACGCGCGATTGTGGTCAAAATATTACCTTGAATATCAATGATTTTGAGGCCATAAAAACGTTTTGCTTATCGCAAAATGTAAGTATGATTGTCGTTGGCCCCGAAGAACCGTTGGTGCGCGGTATTTACGATTTTTTTTCGGAAGATGTTGATACACAACACATTAGCGTAGTTGGGCCATCGCAAGAAGGCGCGCAGCTCGAAGGCAGCAAAGCCTACTCGAAGGTACTGATGCACGACATGGATATACCGACCGCCGCTTATCGCGAATTCACGAACGATTCGCTACAAGAAGGTTTAGATTACATCGCAGGGCACACCATGCCGATTGTGCTAAAAGCCGACGGTTTGGCAGCTGGCAAAGGCGTTTTGATACTCGAAAATGTCGCCGAAGCGCAAGCCGAATTTAAGGCAATGCTCAGTGGTAAATTCGGTGCAGCGAGTACCCGAATCGTCATCGAACAGTTTTTGACAGGCATCGAATTTTCTGTTTTTGTCTTGACCGATGGCGTGGATTACAAGATTTTGCCTGTTGCAAAAGACTACAAACGCATTGGCGAAGGCGATACTGGTCTCAATACTGGTGGTATGGGCGCGGTATCGCCAGTGCCATTCGTGGATGCTGCCATGATGCAGAAAGTGGAGCAACGCATCATAAAACCGACCATTGCAGGCTTGCAGCAACGTAACATTATCTACAAAGGCTTTATTTTCTTTGGCCTTATCAGCGTAAATGGCGAGCCTTACACGATAGAATACAATTGCCGAATGGGTGACCCCGAAACCGAAGCTGTGATTCCGAGGTTAAAAAATGACTTGTTGGCGCTTTTTCAAAGTATGTTCAATGGCACTTTATCGGACATGATCATCGAAGAAGATCCTCGCACGGCTACGACCATTATGCTCGTGGCAGGCGGTTATCCAGGCGATTATGAAAAAGGAAAACCGAT
>JAYUJV010000236.1:0-3123 GCA_043764975.1 Saprospirales bacterium | reverse complement strand
GCAGGTGTCGGACTCGATAAAAATCAGATTGCGCAACGCATAGCGCGCGAACTCAAAGATGGTTATTATGTCAATCTCGGTATTGGTATTCCGACTTTGGTGGCCAATTATATTCCGAAAGACATCAATGTCGTGCTACAATCCGAAAATGGATTGTTGGGTCTTGGGCCATTTCCAACCGAAGAAAACGTAGATGCAGACCTCATCAATGCAGGCAAGCAAACCGTAACGATGTTGCCCGATTCTTCAATTTTTAGCTCGGCCGAAAGTTTTGCCATGATTCGTGGCGAACACGTGCAGCTTACAATCCTTGGTGCTATGGAAGTTTCCGAAAATGGCGATATTGCCAACTGGAAGATTCCAGGTAAAATGGTAAAAGGTATGGGCGGCGCAATGGACTTGGTGGCTTCCGCCAAAAACATCATTGTAGCCATGCAGCACGTTAGTAAAGACGGTAAATCCAAACTCCTCAAAAATTGTAGTTTGCCGATTACTGGTATTCGATGTGTCAAAAAAATAGTCACCGAATTAGCTGTATTGGAAGTATTGCCCGAAGGCGGTTTTAAACTTTTGGAGCGTGCGCCAGGCATCAGCGTAGCAGAAATACAACAAGCCACTGAAGGCAAATTACTCATAGAAGGCGATGTGCCAGAAATGCAGTTTTAAGCATAAAAAAAGCGTTCAAGCAAAACTTGAACGCTTTTTTATTATCAATTATTTTTTTATAAAACCTACGTATTACAATCTAACTTAGCAATTCCTCCCTTTGGGAGCTTAGGTGGGTCTCTCTTTTTCTATCTTCTTCCTGGCATGCCCATTCCTGGTATTTTGCCGTTCGACATTTTGTGCATAAATCCACGCATATCGTTAAAGTTTTTCATAAATTTATTGACGTCTTCTATGTTTTGACCACAACCTTTTGCGATACGTTTTTTACGACTCAAATTGATTACATCTGGATTCAGACGCTCTTCTTTGGTCATAGATTGTATGATCGCTTCTACTCTCGTAAATGCTTTGTCGTCGAGTTCCACGTCTTTCAAGGCGCTACCTACGCCTGGCAACATGGCCAAAAGCGATTTCATATCACCCATTTTTCGGATTTGATTGATTTGGCCTAAAAAGTCATTGAAATCGAATTGGTTTTTCTTGATTTTCTTCTCCAAACGCTTTGCTTCGGCTTCATCAAATTGTTCTTGCGCTTTTTCGACAAACGACACAATATCACCCATATTGAGGATACGTTGCGCCATACGCTCAGGATAAAAGATGTCCAAAGTTTCCATCTTTTCGCCTGTACTCACAAATTTGATTGGCTTACCAACCGTATATTTGATCGAAAGTGCCGCACCACCACGTGTGTCACCATCGAGTTTGGTTAATACCACACCGTCAAAATTGAGGCGTTCGTTGAAGGCTTGTGCTGTATTTACGGCATCTTGACCAGTCATCGAATCCACCACAAACAAGGTTTCGGAAGGCTGAATTGCTTCTTTTACAAGCGCAATTTCCGCCATCATCTCCTCATCTATCGCCAAACGACCAGCTGTATCGACAATCACGGTGTCATAATTATTTGCTTTCGCAAATTTTATGGCATTTAAGGCAATTTCGACTGGATTTTTGTTCTCTATTTCTTTATAAATACCTGCTCCAACTTGCTCTGCCAACACCGAAAGCTGCTCTATCGCCGCTGGACGATATACGTCACAAGCAACCACCAAGGGTTTACGCGAGCGTTTGCTTAGCAAATGATACGCCAATTTACCCGTAAAAGTCGTTTTACCACTACCTTGCAAACCAGCAATCAAGATGACACTCGGCGAGCCTTTTAGGGTAATACCTGCCGTTTGACCACCCATGAGTTCCGTCAATTCGTCATTCACGATTTTGACCATCAACTCGCCAGGTTTTACGGCTTTGAGGATATTTTCAGTCCCCATTGCTTTGTCTTTTACGCGATCCGTAAAGTCTTTTGCAATTTTATAGTTTACATCGGCCGCAACCAAGGCGCGGCGAATCTCTTTTACACTTTCTGCTACGTTTAGCTCCGTCAGTTTGCCATCGCCTTTGAGGGACTTAAACGCGGAGTCGAGTTTTTCACTTAAACTTTCAAACATTCTCTTAAAATCTGATTTTTAATAAATAATTCTAAATCGGTCGCAAATATACGTATGTTTTATCAATTTTTAAAATGAATTTTTTATCCTAAAAATAAAAAAGCTGTTTTAAAATCTTTGTGGATTTCAAAACAGCTTTTTGCGTGATTTTTTTGTATTAAACTAAGTTTATTACGTTACCGACACTTTAAAAGTGTCGGTAACGTCTTTGCAATTTTTAATCGATAATTCCGTATTTTACCTTTCGCCAAGAGAAGCTAAACGATAATTTACCTTTAGGCTAAGGTAAGATGGCGGCCCAATAGCGATTTCGCCACCGACGCCGATGTTCTCGGTTACGTTGTAACGAAGCCCAAATCCGATGACTTGTATGGCTGGCAATGTACCGCCCAATGGTACACCTTTAAGGTTTTTTTGCAAATCTTGGCTCGTAATATCTTTTATATTGATATTTGCAGTGCCACCGCCACTTATTTTGGTTGTCCAGACTGAAGCACCAACGTTCAAGCCAGAATATATGTCCAAACGCTCATTGTTTATGTAGTGATACAAGCCTCGCACCTGTATCGGCACGCGCGTATAAGCTACACGAACTGCTCCAGAAATAGTCTTGCCGAACAGTTGAAAAGCATCTTGATAGTTTGCATTGCCACTCGTAACGCCCAACCCTGCGCCAAGGCTAAAATGATTATTGAAAGCATAATCGTAATTAACCATAAATGATGGCGTGGCATGAAATGTAGCATTGTCACGAACACTTGCCGGCAACAATTGCGCCGAATAACTCGCCAACTGTAACAGGTTTGTGCCAACACCCAAAGAAAAACTATGCTTAAAATCTTCGTTTTGAGCCTTCAAACCCAATACGCAACATATTGATAAACAAACAATTACGATGTATTTTTTCATTTTAAAATGGTTTTAATGTTTTTAATAAAGTTGATTTTTGTAAAAAGTAAACCTTTTGTTCTATAACTTAAAATATCCAAAAACAATTTCATAC
>JAYUJV010000235.1:0-3123 GCA_043764975.1 Saprospirales bacterium | reverse complement strand
ACGATGACGATGATTATACCGAATACATCGCTTGTTTTCGCTTGCCAAAGCAAAAAGGATTCGATGCCATCGTATTTTGGAAAGCAGGTTTGCTGACTTACGAATACATCTTGACCACTTATACAAAAAAAGGTGAACCGATTGCGGCAGAAGTCATTGCAGGTTCTGTAGTGCAAGGCGATTTGCTGGTGCAAACCGTTGCGACCATCGATAAAGCATTGCAGGTATTTATGGCCACGGGTGCATCGTCGGCACATACCGAAGAAGCGATTGACCCATCGAGCAACAAACTCAAACAAGTCGAAATTATGGACAATGGTCAGATTATGGAAAGCCTTTAGTGATGCTGAAAGTTGCCTATTCGCCAATTTATCATGTGACTTTGCCCGAAGGACACCGTTTTCCGATGGCAAAATACGAGTTGTTGCCCATGCAATTGGTACATGAGGGCATCTTGGATGAAGACTGTTTTTTTGAACCCACCGTACTCGACGAACCGACCATTTTATTGACCCACACACCCGATTATGTGACTCGAATGTTGACGCTCACGTTGAGCGAACGCGAGATTCGAGAAATTGGTTTTCCGATACATGAAGCCTTCGTGCGTCGTACACGCGCCATTGCGCAAGGCACGATTCAAGGTGCTTTATATGCCATGCAATACGGTTGCGCCATGAATGCGGCGGGCGGAACACATCACGCTTTTGCCTACAAAGGCGGCGGTTTTTGCTTGTTCAATGACGTAGCAATTGCGGCTAATTATTTGCTGCATAGCAACATTGTAAAAAAAATATTGATCGTAGATTTAGACGTGCATCAAGGCGACGGAACGGCACAAATATTTGAAAATCAGCCACTTGTGTTCACGTTTAGTATGCACGGCGAAAAAAATTATCCTTTCCGAAAGCAAAAATCTGACCTCGATATTGGTTTGCCCGATGCTTGTGACGATGCTACTTTTCTAACAACGCTACAAGCGCATTTACCAAGGCTGATTCAGACCGTACAGCCCGATTTAGTTTTTTATTTGGCAGGTGTAGATGTGTTAGAAACCGACAAACTTGGCCGTTTATCGCTCAGTCAAGATGGCTGTCGGCAGCGTGATAAATATGTATTTGAACAATGCAAACTCAACCGAATACCAGTCGTGGCAGCCATGGCTGGCGGCTATTCAGAACGCATCAGCGACATCGTGAATGCACATGTCAATACCTACAAAATGGCGTTGGAGGTATTTTTTTAGAGCTTGAAATAGTATTTTGTACCAAAACGCATTAGGTTTTTTTAAATAAAATATCGAATATTGAACAAGGAATATCCAATATCGAAAAGTAAGAAAGTCAAACAAAGAGTATCAAATGTTTTGTACAGAATTTCGACATTCGATATTCAACTTCGATGTTCGACATTGATTTTTTTTACACAATGGGAATAAAATTCCTATCTTTCCTCATCCAATTTTATTTCTTTTCTTCTCAATTCAAAATTACGACCCAAATAGACGCGGCGCACCATTTCGTCGCTTGCGAGTTCTTCGGCAGTCCCAGCTTTTAGGATATTGCCCTCGAACATCAAGTAGGCGCGATCCGTGATGGACAAGGTTTCTTGCACGTTGTGATCGGTTATGAGAATCCCAATATTTTTTGTCTTCAATTTCGCTACGATGTACTGAATATCTTCTACCGCAATCGGATCTATGCCCGCAAACGGTTCATCGAGCAAAATAAATTTTGGACTGGTCGCCAAGGCACGTGCGATTTCGGTACGGCGGCGTTCGCCACCCGAAAGCATATCGCCTTTGCTTTTACGCACTTTTTCTAAGTTAAATTCACCAATCAGACTTTCGAGTTTGTCGCGTTGCGCTTCTGCCGAAAGTGTTGTCATTTCGAGTACGGCGCGGATATTATCTTCCACGCTCATCTTGCGAAATACAGACGCTTCTTGTGGCAAATATCCAATGCCTTTTTGCGCCCGACGATACATCGGCAAATCCGTAATGTCCTCATTATCAAGGAAAACGGTGCCTTCGTTTGGCTTTATGAAACCTACGGTCATGTAAAAAGATGTCGTTTTGCCAGCACCATTTGGCCCCAGTAAACCGACGATTTCGCCTTGGTTTACCTCTATCGAAACGCCCTTCACGACAGTGCGCTCGCCATACTTTTTGATTAGATTTTCAGCTCTTAATTGCATATTGATTCATATTATAGAAAAATGTGTTGGCATCGTTTTTGAATAGTAAATGTATCTCCCAAGGTATTTGGCAAAAGAAAAACTTACTTCCGCTCGCCAAAAACAATTCCCCTCGCAAATATAAGTATTCAAGTAAAATTAAACGATACATTTAGTTGATATAAAAACGCTGCTTGTCAGCCCATTAACTCAATTGCTTTGATTGTTGTATTTTTTTAATTTCCATAGTTTATGTAACTACCAGTAATTAAACAAAAATAGGTATTTAATTTATTCTATAATATGCTGATTATTAGCATATTATTTTAATTTTTTAATCCCTTTAATTTTTTTAATTTCTTTTTCCCAGCAGCTGTATTCTTTTTCCCACGAAGAATATGAAGAACATTTTTATCCAAAACTTGACAATTTATGTGTTTCGGCCATACATAAATGTCGCAAACTTACTATGTCTATTGTGAACCAAGAAGAACAACTTTTGTTTTACTACGATTTCCGTTTTTGGATTCTCGTAGTTTGTTTGATTTTACTGACCGCCGTATCAGTCTAAAATCCAAATTACTCATGTATCATCCGTAATGATTACAACCCAATGAGTTAGTTTTTACATGAAACGAAAAAACGCTATCGAGTTATATACTCCATAGCGTTTTTTATTTGTTAAAAGATATACTAATTAAGAAAAAATAAAGTAGAATTAAGTATTAAAATCAAAACCTTATCTCCAAGTTATTACTTTAATTTTTTAATTCCCTTAATTTTTTTAATTATTTAAGCGCTTTAGGCAGCCGTATCGTCTTTACCCATGATTGCATCTTTGGCATCAGCTAATTTGTCAGCAGCCATGTCTTTCAATTCGCCTGCTTTGTGCATCAAATTATCTTTGATTTCAGAAAAATTGCCAGCCGTAACATCTTCTTTGATGTC
>JAYUJV010000234.1:0-8608 GCA_043764975.1 Saprospirales bacterium | reverse complement strand
CTAAATCTGCTTGCGAAATCACGCCTTCTTTGAATAGTTGCTCGTTGCGCGCAAACACGGTGCGCGCGTAAGACAATTGGCTTTCTATTTGTTGCTTATTGGCCGTTGCATTTTCTATCGCCGAACGCACTTGCGATGCTTGAGCCTTGGTACTGCTCAAACCAGCTTCGCCGCGCTCCACTGATGGCAACAACGTTTCTGGATTCACTTTTGCCAATAGCTGACCTTTGCGCACCGAATCGCCCTCGACGACCAAAAGCTCCACGACTTCGCCCGATACGTCGGAACTTATCTTGACTTCTACTTCGGGATATACTTTTCCGCTAGCGGTTACGGTTTCGCGAATGGTGCGTTTTTGTACTTTTTCTACATTAACGGTTTCGCCTTTCGGGGCGTTTTTATTTTTCCAGATTGCTGCGCCAATAAGGATTGCTATCAAGGCCACAAGGCCAATAATTAAGCGATTGTTTTTACGTTTTGCCATTATATTTAGTGTCGTTTGTTTTTTAATTTTCTTGATGCTTTTAAAATCTTTGTGGAACAAGTTCGAATACCTGTTTTTTAGCAAATTATACTATGGTATTAAGTAAAACAGTATTAAGTATTGCAGTTTTTACAATGCCTAAAATATTGAATATCAAGTATTTATATCGACTTGAATACTTTACACTCAAATACTTAATACCTTTTGGTGAAACAAAAACTTGTCGTTCTATGTATCTCCACAAAAAAATAAAAATCGATTTTTTAAAAATATCTAATTCAAAACCAATTTTTTTCCTTGGTAAAAATCAACTATTTTTAATTTGAAAATATAATCATATTTTGCTACGATCAAGTCTGTTTCAGAAGTGTCCCAATTATTTTTTGCAGTCGTAAATTCAAAAGTACTGGCTGCGCCGACTTTAAATTTCTTTTCTATGTTTTCAAAAGCAGCTTTAGTCGCCACGATTGTTTTTTCAGCGGCTTCAAACGTTTTTTTTGCAGCACGTGCATTTGCAATAGCTGTCTGAATGTCACTCTTTAATCTGTTTTGCGTTTGTTGATTGCTGAGTTGCGTATTCAGGATATTGATGTGCGCACGTTCAATACCAATATCGTTTCGACCTTGATTATAAATCGGAATATTGATGCTCACGCCTACACCTTCACCCAAGTTTTTACCAACTTGGCTAAAATAACTTTTTTTACCAACGCCTGGTATAAACACTTGCTCTAAAGACGTGATGGTGGTTGGATTGGGACTTCCATTTATATATACCTGTCTCGTAAGTGGTATAGCTTGTACCGAGCCATCGTTTGGCACTAAGGTAGAATAGTTGGTACTAATGCTACTAAACCACGAAATGGAAGGCAAGCGATCGGATTGTGCGATTTTCACGCCCAGTTCGGCTGCTTTCTGGCGATATTCTCCAGCTTTGATTTGTGGTTGGCGACTGACTGCGCTGTTATATAACGAAGTGAGCGTAATGCCTTCTACATCATTGCTGTTCGGAACATTGACGGTTGGTTTTCCGAGTTTCATGTCGGTCGCAGGGTCGAGTTGGATTGATTGCTTCAAGGCCAAATAGCTGAGTTCGACGTTGTTTTGAGCAGCTACGACAAGTTGTTCGTTCCGAGCAAGTTGTGCCAAAATGTCGAGTCTATCATTTTGTGGACGAGAGCCAGCTTGTATAAATTTATCTACTTGCGAAAGTTGTTGTTTGTTTTGCTCAAGGCGTTTTTGGGTATTACTCAATTGCTCTTGTGCGAGCAACACTTGCAAATAATTAGAGGCCACACTAAGTGCAGTATTTTGTATCGTTTGCTCTTGATCGGATTTGGCAGCATCGCGCTCCAATCGGCTTTGTAGAATACTGTTTTGGATTCGACCACCGTTATAAATCGGGCCGTTGGCGCTCAACGACAAGGAATTGAAGGCAGAACTACCAGTAGCAAAGGTATTCGAGGCTCTATTGATGGACGTACCGAAGTTCGCGCCCGTCGTTATACTACCGTTCACGGTCGGGTAGCGCGAGAGTTCGTTTAGCTTCACGGTTAGTTCGGCATTGCGAATCGTGTTTTCGCCTTGCTTTATGTTTAAGCTATTTTTTTGCGCAAAGTCGATACAACGCTCGAGCGTCCATGTAGAAGCGTCTTGCGCATTCATACTCAGGGTACTCAACAAAGCGATGGCTATAAATAATATTTTTTGCATAGTTAAAATGATTTCTAAAATCGAGATACGTGACGTAATCGGGTACAATACTACAACAAAAGCAATCCTGTTGGCAATTATTTATATGAAGGTCTTTTATTTTTAGATGAAAAGCTATTTATCGAATAAAGTTGGTTCTGTTTCTTCTTCTTCGACTTTGTTTTTCACAATGCCTTGCCATAATTTTCGAGAAGGTTCTGTCAAAATATCTTCTTGCACAACGATTTTTGAAAGAATATCCAACAACACATTTATACGGCCTTCGATGTCAAAAAACTTACTTACGATTGCGATGTTTTTATCTTCGACCATACAATAACCCGAATTGAAATTGCCTTTTTCGTAGCGTACCACATAGCGTAATTCCTCGAATAAAGTTTCTAACTTTTGTAAATTTGTTTTTGTGAATTTCACTTTGAAAATTAATTATTTAAAAATTTAATTCAGAAAATCAGTCTTTATTTCATTTAAAAATGGCTAAACTGACTACTTTGTCTTGGTTTAGCCATTTTTCAATGAAATAATAAAATAATAATTTTACGCTTATACAATATCAAGGCCAATCAAATTCGCCAAGTCATCGCCAGCTGCGTCTTTATATTCTTCTTCGGTTTGCTCAATCTTGTCTGTGTCCAAGTGACCTTCTATATCGATGTGTGAAAACACAAAATCGAGTGTTCTGACCGTAACCCACGCTGCGCCAAAACCTAAGGTAAAAATAAGGATTAGAGCATTGGCAATAGTAAGACCCAAGAAATCGCCACCAGTTGCCGTAGAACGAAGATTGGTTTTTTGACCATTTTGCTCCATTTCTATATTATTAATATAAAAATTAAATTTTTCTTTTACAAACCAAAAATAATAAATACCCAAAGTCAAAATAATAAGGAAAATGCCTTTTAAGTTAATCAAAAAATTCTCTTGACCTTCTCCTTTGTATGAAAAAGCAACGTTTCCGAACTTGATTTTGCCAATCATGTATTTTCTCAAATCTACGGTAAACCAAGCGCTATAAAGGCCCAAAGTCACGATAGTAAGTAATGTACCACCAATAAATTTTTTGAGCAATTCGCCCAATCCGCCTCTATAACCAAAGTGTATGCCGCGCCAAGAAGTACGTGACATTCTGTATCGCAAAGAGCCGTGCAAAGCGATGGGTACGATGACCAAAAGAAAGATATAAGATAAAATTATCCCAACGATTGGAACGCCAACAAGTGCTAAACCGAATTGCAGGAACATTAAAACTGCAAATATCGCAAGTGCCTTCAAATATCCCATAAACATTTCTTGACCAGTGCCATGAAATTGGAATCGACTACCGTCTAATTCTGTGTTTTCGTACAAATATTGCATCTTTGAAGCCTTCGCCCAAGGATAATAAAAACCAAACGTGATCCCCGTTAGTAACATATTGACGATGACGATGCCGAAAAGATCACCCCCTTTTCCTAAGAAATGTATTTGGCGCGTTGTTGAATTTGTTGTTGTCGTTGTTGATTCTTCCATGTTTTTTGAAATTTTAAATTTATGTTTTGAATGATTTTGTTTTGAATTAATATTTTAAAATATTTATAAGTAATTGATTTTTAATTATTTATAAATAAATTTTTTCCTTAAAGCCTTGTTTTTACCCGTTGTACCATCTCGTTTTTCCAGGTACTAAAATCGCCATCAATGATGTGCTGACGTGCTTGTCCAACTAGCCAAAGGAAAAAACTAAGGTTCTGAATGGTACAAATTTGCATACCGAGTATCTCGCTGCTGTGCATCAAATGCCTTACATACGCCTTGCTATAAAACTGACTGGTTTCCGCAGGGCAGTCCATATCGAGTGGCGAGTGGTCATCTTTCCACTTCGCATTTTTGATGTTCATGATACCGTTAGACGTATAAAGTAATCCATGACGCGCATTGCGCGTAGGCAACACGCAATCGAACATATCAATACCGAGCGCGATACACTCCAATATATTCTCTGGCGTGCCGACGCCCATGAGGTAACGAGGCTTGTCTTTTGGCAATATATCGGTCACCAAATCCGTCATAGCGTACATATCCTCAGCAGGTTCGCCAACCGAAAGGCCGCCAATGGCGTTGCCTTCGCGACCAAATGATGCTATCATTTCGGCGGATTGTTTTCTCAAATCTGGGTACGTGCTGCCTTGCACAATCGGAAACAACGTTTGGCTATAACCGTAATGAGGCGTTGTGTTATCGAAATGCTCGCAACAGCGTTTGAGCCAACGGTGCGTGAGGTGCATTGACTTTTCGGCATACGCATAATCACATGGATAAGGCGTGCATTCATCGAAAGCCATGATGATGTCTGCACCGATGATACGCTGCACATCCATAGCATATTCTGGCGAAAAAAAGTGCTTCGAACCATCAATATGCGAATTAAACGTAACACCTTCTTCTACAATCTTTCGACGATGGCTCAAAGAATATACTTGAAATCCACCACTATCCGTCAATATCGGTCTATCCCAACCATTAAATTTGTGCAAACCACCTGCATTTCGCAACACGTCCATACCAGGACGCAAATAAAGATGATACGTATTGCCGAGTATTATTTGAGCTTGAATATCTTGTTTCAATTCGCGCTGATGCACCGCTTTTACTGTGCCAGCTGTCCCGACAGGCATAAATATAGGTGTCTGAATTGTTCCGTGATCGGTTTCAACCAAACCTGCTCGCGCCTTCGTGTGCGCATCGTTGTGTTGTAATGTAAACTTCATAGCTTGCAAAGATACGTAAGGATTTTTAAATTATGTAAGATTTTTGTGCAAAACGCTACGCTAACGTGCGGCCAATTGGTAATTGGGCGACGCAAAGTTTACAAACTTGTAATACATGACACATTCAATTATCAATTGAAGGCACATTGTTACACATTTTTAATCATAATTTCCAAAATCATACTTGCCGCTTTACTCAACACAGTACCAGGACCAAAGACACCTGCTACACCATGTTGATACAAAAAGTCATAATCTTGAGGCGGAATCACACCACCGACCACAACCATAATATCTTCACGATCCAGTTTTTTGAGTTCATCAATGGCTTGCAACACAAGTGTCTTATGACCTGCCGCGAGCGAAGAAATGCCTAATATATGTACATCGTTCTCGGTTGCTTGTCGTGCAGCTTCGGCGGGTGTCTGGAACAATGGTCCCATATCTACATCAAAACCTAAGTCTGCAAAGCCAGTTGCGATGACTTTTGCACCTCGATCATGTCCGTCTTGGCCAAGTTTAGCGACCATGATTCGAGGGCGACGGCCATCGAGTTTGGCGAACTGATCTGCTAAGTTTTGCGCTGTTTTGAAATGTTCATCCATCTTTATTTCGCTGTTATATACGCCAGAGATTGTTTTGTTAGTAGCCACAAATCGACCAAAACTGGTTTCCATCGCATCGCTGATTTCGCCTAATGTAGCGCGAACACGCGCTGCTGCTACACCTAATTCAAGCAAATTGCCTTCGCCACTTTTTGCTGCATGCGCTATGTTATCAAGCGCTATTTTCACATCATCGGCATTTCTATTGGCTTTGACTGACGCCAAACGCGCCAATTGAGCATTGCGCACAGCGTCATTATCTACTTCGCGTAACTCTATGGTGTCGTTGTCTTCATTTCTAAAAATATTGACACCTACTATTTGGTCTTTGCCACTATCAATCCGAGCTTGTTTGCGCGCAGCCGCTTCTTCGATGCGCATCTTCGGAATCCCAGCTTCAATGGCTTTTGCCATACCGCCATACGTTTCCACTTCTTCGATGAGCGTCCAGGCGCGTTCGGCAATTTGAGCAGTGAGCGATTCGACATAATATGAACCAGCCCAAGGATCTACGGCCTTCGTGATGTCCGTATTTTTTTGGATATGCAATTGCGTATCGCGCGCAATCTTTGCTGAAAAATCGGTAGGCAAAGCCAATGCTTCATCAAGCGCGTTGGTGTGTAGCGATTGTGTGCCACCAAGTGCAGCAGCCATCGCTTCTATACAAGTACGCGCAATGTTATTGAACGGATCTTGCTCAGTCAAGCTCCAACCCGAAGTCTGGCTATGCGTACGCAACGCCATTGATTTTGTGTTTTTAGGATTAAATTGCTTTACGATTTTTGCCCACAACATTCGCGCTGCGCGCATTTTGGCAATTTCCATAAAATGATTCATGCCAATGCCCCAGAAAAAAGACAATCGAGGCGCAAATACATCAATATCTAAACCCGAAGCAATACCTGTGCGTAGATATTCGAGTCCATCGGCCAAGGTGTAAGCGAGTTCGATGTCGGCTGTGCCACCAGCTTCTTGTATATGGTAACCACTAATCGAAATAGAATTGAATTTTGGCATATTTTGCGCTGTATATGAAAATATATCTGCTATAATTTTCATAGAAGCCATTGGTGGATATATGTAAGTATTGCGCACCATAAATTCTTTCAAAATATCATTTTGAATCGTACCACTCAGCAAATCGGGCGCAACACCTTGTTCTTCTGCTGCCACGATATAAAATGCCATGATGGGTATCACAGCGCCGTTCATGGTCATACTAACCGACATCTGATCGAGTGGAATTTGATCAAATAATATTTTCATGTCTTCTACGCTGTCAATGGCAACACCAGCTTTGCCGACATCGCCCACAACTCGTTCATTATCAGAGTCATAGCCGCGATGCGTTGCCAAATCGAAGGCAACAGAAAGTCCTTTTTGCCCTTGTGCTAAATTTCGACGATAGAACGCATTGCTCGCTTCGGCGGTCGAAAAACCTGCGTATTGGCGTACTGTCCAAGGTTGCGTGATGTACATTGAACTGTATGGACCACGTAGAAATGGCGCAATGCCAGCCCCAAAATCAAGATGCTCTGCATTTTTAATATCGTCGGTAGTATAGATGCCTTTTACGGCTATTTTTTCGGGTGTTTCCCAAACGGTGCTTGTATCGGCAACTTGAGTGTTGTTCAATATCCCAAGGTCGAGTTTTATATCTTTAAAATTTGGCTTTATCATTTGGTTTGGTATTGGTTTTAGTTTGTTCAATCAACGTCGTCAAGGTTTTGAACATTGACAACGTTAGATAAAGATATTGATTTTTGGCAAAACTAACCTTTCAAAATTTTATTGCCAATGGCGCATTGCAAACAAGCCTGTTTTTGACAATATACGTTTTTCAGCTCTATGAGTGCTTGCGATTGTGCTGCATTTTGCGCTTGCAATCCCAACGCATCCCATCCTTCCATGATGTTGTTTTGCTCAGGTTTTAAGGTTTCGAGTAATTGTATTGCTTTTTCTTTATACTCTTCTTCGTTTCGGAAAGAACCATAAGCAAATAAACATGGCACAACTGCATTGATCAATAAAAGATTTATGGTGCTTTTACCTAATATTTTTTTAGCGTCTTTTGAAGGCTTATCGAACACATAATGTGTGTCCCAATATTCGGGCAATGGACGTTGAAACATCTCGTGCCAATGTGCTGCCGTTTGGTGTTCTATTGTTTTTGAAAATAAATGTACAGACGTCGCAATCAGCGTTGCAAATTGAGCGATACGAATGGTCGGAAAATTCGCAGGGCGCAACCTCAAAAAACGCCACATAGATTTCGGAATCGGTGTCAGTTGGTGTTTTTGACGTAAGTACGCATATTCTTTTTTCAAACTATTTGGATATGAATCCTCAAAATCCTCATCCAACAAACCTGCTTGACCAAACAACAGCGCTTGAACTTGCAAAGGATTGTCTTTGTGCTTCGTGAGCGTCAACAAAGGAATGGAACGCGCCAAGGTATGAAAGGCTTCGTCATTGATTTTGCCACCAAAATTACGCGCTAAGATTTGATAAAAAGTTTCTTCCCAATTGGATTTATTTTGTGCCAGTACTTCTGTAAAAAGTGCCGTTTTTCGTTCTAATCGCTCCACCAAAAGTCGCTCCAACCACATTGATTTGGTGAGTTGCGACACCTCAAAAAAATGATGCTGACAAGGAATCCAATGTTGATTGTGTAATATTGCTTGGTATTTGTCTAGTAAATCGCCTTGCACACGATTTTTTAATACAATGGTTGGAATCGCTTCGTTGGTCTGTCCACGCTGGATTGGTTTGTCGTTTTCCCAAACCACGTGCAGTATCACATTATGATAAGCAGGGTCGTGTTGGTGCTGATGCGCGAGCCATTCCGAAGCATTGACGTGTATCTCGACGCTGCCAGACCACAACGTGTCGCCTATCCGAATTTGAGCTTCCAAAAAATCGGGGCCAGCATTTGTGTTGTGCGTACCAGCTTGCAACAATTCGACCGTTTCGCCTTGTGTAGTTTGGAGATTAAGCCAATTAAATTTTTTAAAACGCCATATAAAATGTAAAAAATCTTCTCTCATCATAAAAGAATA
>JAYUJV010000233.1:0-1106 GCA_043764975.1 Saprospirales bacterium | reverse complement strand
CAAAACGAATTGCCTTGCCACAATATTTTTCGATGTTCTTTACTCAAATCTGAGTATGCACGATGCAACGGAAAATCAAATTTAGCAGCATTTGCCGTAAATTGATCGAGCCATTCGCCCATTTTTTCGCCTTTCCAACAAGCCACCGCACCATTATATACGGATTTCGACTTGTCAGGAATAACTTTATCTTCATCTATGCCCATCACTTTTCCGTAGCCTTCACAGACTGGACAAGCGCCATAAGAGTTGTTGTAATTAAAGAGTTGTTGCGAGGGTTCGAGGAACTCCATACCATCGAGCTCGAAGCGGCTATTGAATAATTTTATGGAATCTGTATCCATAACCTGCACGATACATTCGCCTTCACTTTCAAAAAAAGCGGTTTGCACCGAATCGCTCACGCGGCGAATATTGTCTTCGTCGTTGTGTTTTACCGCAAAACGATCTATCAAAACCCGAACATCGAGCTTTCGGAACAAATGCGCTGGGCGTTGGAGTTCTACTTTTTCGTCCACCAACACATCTTCTATGTTCTGGATTTGAGCATCTAAATAAACACGTGTATAGCCTTTTTGCAACAGCAAATTGAGTTCTTGCTCAAACGAACGGTCTTTATACTTTTCAGGCATCGGGATAAACAACATGATTTTAGTCCCTTCAGCATGGCTTTGTATAAAATCCACGACATCAGACACTTCATGTTTTTTGACGATCGCACCACTTATCGGCGAATAGGTCTTACCGATGCGTGCAAAAAGCAAGCGTAAATAATCATAAATTTCGGTCATAGAACCAACCGTAGAGCGATTGTTACCACTCGAAACCTTCTGCTCTATCGCAATTGCTGGGCAAATCCCTTTGATATAATCCACGTCGGGCTTCTTCATACGACCCAAAAACTGACGTGCATACGAACTCAAACTCTCTACATATCGGCGTTGGCCTTCTGCAAAAAGCGTATCCATCGTGATTGATGATTTGCCAGAACCTGATACACCAGTCACCACAATCAATTGATTACGAGGGATTAATAAATCTATATTTTTAAGATTATTGGATCTTGCACCTTTTATAAAAATGCTATTGTCTTGATTTACCTCAAA
>JAYUJV010000232.1:0-3132 GCA_043764975.1 Saprospirales bacterium | reverse complement strand
AACAAATATGTTTTTCGCTTAGTTTTTTCATCAATTGCTTGGCGAAAGATTCGGGCAAAACGGTGGCGGTGTTGTCGCTATTCGTGTAGCAACCGATGGCGTCGAGGACTTTTGTGGTGGCATCGGTACAATTAAAATCAATCATTTGATACGACACGACTGCTTTTCGATAAGCCTCGATTTTGGCAACGGCGGCTTTCAGTTGCGCCGCATTGACGTTGAACGCAATCTGATGATGATCGGCTTTTCGCTCGTCACTGACAACGCTATTCCAAGCAAAATGAAAATTTTTATCAGGCCAACCGTCCAAAAAATAAGTTTTTTGAGTCTTCAAATCCGTGACACCTACAAAAGCATGACCCCAATCGATGGTTGCTTTTTTGTCGTCCGAGATGTTTGAATCTAAATGTTCTTTTGCTTTTCGATAATATACAATAACCAATCCTGCGTTTTTTTTATCCGCTTTTTGAACCACGCAAATCGGAAAATGTAAACGTACTTGTATGCGATATTGAACTGTATCGTGTTCATAATCAAGTTGTTGCATTTCATTTTCTCTAAATGGTATATCAATTTGCTCAAACGCTTGATAATTTTTTTGTTTCAAAACAAGTGCTTTTGTTTTTGGCGTAGTGCGCATTTTGCTACAAAATGAAACCCAATTGAGTGCGCCAATCAAGCGGTCATTTTTTTGCTCGCCCGCAAAACCCAACACATGACCAATGGTCAATAGTTTCGTTTTTGTTTTGCCTTTTTTCAAGACACAACTAATACTGTCTTTTGCCAATGTCCCAACGATTTGCTTGTTTTTATTTTGCTCGCAAGCCATAGAAAACTGTCCCGAACCCATTGCGCCACAAGGCGTTTTGACGGCGTAACGAATCTCTAACACCAATTGCGACGCTTGTTGTGCCGAAAGTATTTGAGCGAAAGCGATAAAGCAAATTATAAAAATGGATTTCATTATAAAGGCGTTAAAAAAGCCTCGTAATTCTGTTGATTTACGAGGCTTTTTGTTTATAAAATGAAAATAGAAAATATAGTGTATTGATAGTCAGTGTTTTATCTAATTTTGCATTAAGCAACTATTTTTTATCATCTAAAATAAAGAAAATGGCATTGTAGAGTTTATCTAAATCCTGTACATTTACATATTCTATATTTTTTGTAAAAACATTATCTTCCAAAAAAGCAAATTCCCATTTATCACCATTGGTGACAACACCATAAATACGTTTTTGAGCAGTGTTTTCATTTGCCTTCATAGCAGCAACCATTTCAGCGGCACATTGTCCCCAACCTTCTTCAAAATTATCTTTTTTTGCTTCAATAGTTACCACAATTGGAGGTCCGACCAAAGCATTGTCATATTCGGTTCGAGTAGCAAACAGGTAATCAGGAATACCCGAAAGGGTGCTATCTACCGAAAATGGTGTATGACTCCATAATAAATATTGCTCGACGAAGTGATTTTTCCAAACTTCTCTTAAAATCGGATAAATCAACTGCTCACCAATCGCAATTTCGGAAACTCTATACAAACCTTGCTCAATCGAAAACTTGATGTCTTGATGCAGCGTCTCGGAGGCTTTTACTGTCAAATCCTTAGGTAAAAAATATGTATTTTTTACTTTGATTTGATAAGTTTTTACAACCTGTCCTAAATTTTTAAAATCTGTATATGCCATGTTTTTATTTAAAAAAAAGTAAATTTTGCTAAGTTAATTCTTTGAAAAAAAGCTGTCAAAAGAAATGGCCTCCAAATTTTTTATTTTTACCACTATGTTATCCACGGCTTTCATTGGGGTAGTTTCTTTGAATGCACTCGGTGTTACTTTACTATTTTTCTGTATTTTATCAAATTTTGTGGCAGTAAGTAAGGTGCAACTTTAAAACTAAAAAGGTAAATTTATTTTTCATAAAAATAAAAGATAATGAAAAAATGTATGCTACTGATAAAATGCGAACAATTCAACACTAAGCCACTACCTCATCAATCACAGTACAAATATTGTCAAAAATATGGTTGATGTCGCCGATACCATTTATGCTTTCTGACTTGCCGAACTGATCATAATGATCAAAAACGACAGCTGTTTCTTTGAGGTAAACCTTAAAGCGCGTGCGAATTATTTTTTCGTCATTGTCATCGTCACGGCCCGATGATTTGCCGCGATTGAGCAAACGCGCCACGATTTCATCCTCTGGCACTTGCAGCGCCACGAGCGAATCGATGGCTTGTCCTTTTTCGGCCAATAACGCATCTAAGGCTTCTGCTTGAGGAATAGTGCGTGGAAAACCATCAAAAATATAACCTTGTACGTCAGGTGTAGATTCTACTTTGTTGCGCAACATGCCAATCGTGACCGAATCTGGCACGAGTCGCCCTTTGGCCATATAAGATTTGGCTTCGAGACCAAGCGGCGTGTCGTTGCTCATCTCGTAGCGGAATAGGTCGCCAGTGGAGATGTGTAACAGATTGTATTTTTCGACGAGTTTTTCTGCTTGAGTGCCTTTTCCTGAGCCAGGAGGGCCGAACAAAATTAAATTCAACATGGCGTATTTCTTTGATTTGATGTCTGAAATCGTAAACGATGCTGCAAAAATATAATATTCTGACTTAATTTTCCAAATAATTCTAAAAATATAATTTAAAATAGATATTTTAAAATTATTTTAAAAATAATAACTTTTTATTATTAATATCATAAAATGAGTACATCATTTTTGGATTCAGTATAATAATTTTGTGGATAGTCTTTTTTCAAAATATTCTTATCTTTATTCGTTTTTTAATGAATGTTATTTTGAATATCAGCAACTTATGTTTTGACAAAAGCTATTGTTATCGTTTGAAAACAAGAAATATTTAGATTAAAAAAAAATGAAAAAAGTATTGAAACTATAAGACATAAGATTTTACATTTTTATATGTCAAAAAAAAATATCGAATATCGAAGTTGAATATCGAATATCGAAATCTTGTAGAGCATCTTTGATATTCCTTATTCGATATTCATTATTCCTTGTTCCTTATTCGATATTTTATTAAAAAGGTAAAATTGTATGCGCTTTGCATTCAATCCATTACGCTTTCAATAAACCTTCCAAAACGCTCGTGGCGGTTTTCGG
>JAYUJV010000231.1:0-8633 GCA_043764975.1 Saprospirales bacterium | reverse complement strand
TTTTTAACTTTTTTATATTTTTATATTTTTTTCAAAAATGTAGTATTTTTATCATTTTTGTATAAAAATGCTTCATTTTAGCCATTTTTTGATTTTTAAAAATTCTATATTTGGCGTTCGTGAATTTGTGTAAACTGTCCTTGAATATAAAAAATAAATCAATTATCTTTGTTAAATATTTGAAACTATAAAACATTTTTATTACCTTTATGTTATAGTTATATTAATAACCAAATAAATGCCCAAAATGAAAAATAATATCAAGCTATCAAGCTATCAAGCTATCAAGCTATCAAGCTATCAAGCTATCAAGCTATCAAGCGGCAGATAATGCACCGCCTTGAATCCATTGCATTTCTGCATCGCTACTGTTATTTCAAGTAGCATTTTTAGTGAAACCTTAGTTATTCGTGTTCGTGAAAAATCGAAAATATTTGTTTTGGATAAACAATAGATGAGCAGCAATTTTTGCAAATTGTTAGTTGTTTATATAAATCGAAAAACAGATAAAGTTTGAACACAACGCTACAAAGCGACACAACTAAGTTGTTCTTCTTTTTTTTAAGTTAAAGCCTAAATTTTATTTATTGGATAGTTTTGCTTGTCACAATGAGAAGTGATGGGTTTGCTATATACTTTTATGACTGACGAAGTGTTCTCAGATGGAGTTTGTCATAAAAAATCTGCCTTATTTCTGTTGTATGGAAATGAGATAAATGCTTTTTACCATTTTTTGAAAAAATGGGCTAATGCTACCTACAGATTGGCGTCAGAAAGTAGCAGAAGCCCGATTAACTAATTATTTTGTAAAATTAAGTTTTTATTATGAAAAAGACAAAATTATTACTTGTTTTCAGCCTTATTTTACTAACGTCTGGAATATTTACTTTTTTGGGTTGTAAAAAAGATGAAAATAATTCGATTGTTTCTAAAAAGGAGTTAAACAATGTACAAAAGCAAGGGTTTAAGGCATTACAGTGGTCGAAAGATGAACAATATTTTTTCTCATTAACTGCAAGACCAATAAAGTCAGTAGCACGCAATGGAAAGGACTTGATTTATCACCCACTTCTAATTGAAGCATACAATGAAATTGCGAAACAAAATGAGAAAGAATCTTTTATTGATGAAATTGTTCAAAAACAAGGAGTTCCCATTTGGGAAAAATCTTATGTTTACTATGATGGTCAAAATAGAAAAAATCTCGTAATTATTCCAATTGCTAAATCTGGAGATAGGAAAGTTTCATCATTGATAGTCGTTAATAAAGATATACAAACTGGAGGTAATTATTTTATTAATGCAATGACTAGAGAAAATATACTCAATACTTCAAATGGTATTCCTAAACAAAAGTTAGCATATACGAATTGGATGATACAGTATGACAAAATTTTGTTTAATACTTTTGATGAAAATCTGAAATTGGTGAGGTGTGCTTATGCTTCTGATCCAGCTAGTAATAACCCAATAGAACCACAAGGAGGATGTGAGTGGAAATTAATGCAATGGTGTACTGATGTAGATTTACAAATAGAATGGTGGGGAGGTAATGCTCCACCTGACCACCCAACTTATGGAGATCACGATAATGATGGAATTTTAAATAAAGACGATCAAGATTGGTTCGATTTAGTAAGTCAAGGAGATCATGATAACGATGGAGTACCAGATAGATTAGATAAAGATTGGTATAATTTACATTTACCAATAGGCGATCATGACCATGATGGGATACTAAATAAAGATGATCCTGATTGGAAAATTTGGTTTGCATTGAACGGAGATCATGACAACGATGGCGTTTTAAATAAAGATGACCAAGACTGGCATGATTTTGAAACAAGGTTTCCTCATTGGGATAATTATTTGGCTGATTTAGATTTTTCAGATGATTTTGATGGCTATGATAATTTTAATGACTGGTGGGATAATAATTCTGGTAGTATTGAAGGAGGAGATGCTCATTTTTGGGAAAATATGGCAGATGTTTTTTCTGATATAGGTAATTGGTTTGGTGGGGTATTTGGTGATATAGGAGATGCCTTTGAGGATTTGTGGGATTGGATTAAAGACCTGTTTGATGACGGACCTGATTGTCCAAATTGGGGTAAAGTAAAAGATAATCAAATTACAACATCTACAGCACATGCTACAAATCGAACCGATGTAAGATGTGAATGGTTTTATGTTAAAACTTGTGTAGGTGGTGGAGTTGGAGACAATTGGTGGACACAACTTGTTTCTTGTACTACTTGTACAGGAAATACAAATTCAGCCCAAGTAGAATTTACAAAAAGAATCAATGATTTTATGACTAAGTATTTTATAGGAAATGGCGAAACAAGTAGTCTTTTAGCGTTGGCTCAAAGTGGTTGTGATCCGTTTTCACCTCCTAATTTATTTGAAGAGTGCCTAAAAGCAAAATATATACAGGAAATAGCTACAATGTTAAATATTAGCAATGCAGAAGCAACAAAATTATTTAACGAACATCAAAAGTTGATTGTAGATAATCAAGATTATGAAAGTGCTTATTTGGCTGCTGGTTCTCCTAAACTTGGTACTAAAGAATGGGCTAATGTACTTGGAAACGGTTCGCAGATTTGCGGGACTGGAATTGTACAACTTAATGGTTTTTCTGCTTCGGAATTACAAAATTTTAGAGTAATACCAGAAGAAGATGGAGCTGATTTGATTGTGCCAGAAAATGGAGTTGTTTATAAATGTGACGGGTTTTATTATAAATTCCAGCCATGCGATGCTAGTAGGCATTGGTTTAAAATTTCTGATAGTGGAACAGTTGTGCTAACTAAGAACTCTAATGGGTCATGGGATTCAAAAATTGACTGGAGTACACCTTGTAAAATTGCTGCATTTATGTTACTCAAAGACTTTGCTGTAGATTGGCAAGATAATCAACATAAACATACTATTCCAAATCCTTTTTGTCCTTAATATTCAAAGAGTTTAATTTTTTTATTAAGAACTAGGCATCTGTTACTTAACTTAGATGTCTAGTTCTTTTATCATCTTACTAACTCATAAACTTTAAAAATATGAAAAAAATGTTTCAAGTTTTGATGTCAATTGTTAAGTATTTACTAATTATAATAGGTGTTTTCATGCTACTAAGTGAAACTATATGTGGATTTGGGCAAAAGAGTATTTTTTTTCCTTATGTTCGTACAAAGGTTAGCGAGCGTTTTAGCAAAGATGTTTTTTTGAATAATATTACAGCTCAGCAAAGTAAAGAAGATGTTATTAAATATTTGGGAGAACCTTACAGAATTGATACACTTGGTCAAGATTATTGCGCAAATAAGCACTATTATCGGATGATATATAGTAAAGAGGATTCTAATAAGCCTTTCAATTTTGCTTGGTGTATGTTTATTGTTTATTTAGACGATAACTTTAATGTTGTAGATAAAGAAGAATTTTGGTATGATGACTAAAATCATAAATAAGTCATTTGAGTTGTTCTGATTTGCCTACAACTTAAAAGTACGTAAAAATCAACTGTCATACACATTATTTTGTAAAATCATAAATTTAAAAAAAATATGAAAAAAGTATTTCAAAATTTGATTTCAATTATCAAGTACTTTTTTATATCCATAGGTGCTTATATGGTGTTGAGTAATACTATATGCGGATTTGGACAAAAGAGTGTCATTATACCTTATACTCGCACGAAGTTCAGCGATAATTTTAGCAAAGATATTTTTTGGAATAATATTGCAAGGGAACAAAGTAAAAAAGATGTTATCGAATATTTAGGACAACCATTTGAAATTGATACACTTAGCCAAGACTGCATGAATATAAAATATAAACACTATTATCAAATGATATATAGTAAAGAGTATAAAAATATGCCTTTCAACTTTGCTTGGTGTATGTTCTCTGTTTATTTAGATGATAACTTTAAAGTTGTAAACAAAGAAGAAGTTTGGAGTAATGATAAGCATAGGTAAATGATGCTTTTATTACTATGGCTTACTTCTAACATACAACAAAAGCAGTTTTGTTGTCGAGAATTGCAGTTGAATAATTTGAAAAATAACTATATTCTACTTTTAATAAACCCAAAAAGCCGCTACGAACCAATCTCGTAGCGGTTTTTTCTTTACCACAAATCACTATTGCAACTTATCGCCACGCAAGCGCCTAAATTCTTTTCGAGCATCCACGGCAAACACGCTGCCCGAAAACTCCATGAATACGCGCTCGTACAAAGTTTGTGCTTTTTGCGGATCATGTAGTGGGCCATCGTACAGTTTTGCCATGGCGTATAGCGCATTATCGGCACGAATCCCGTCTTTGAAGTTATCTAGTATTTTCTGATACGTATCAATTGCTTTCGCAAAATTTTGTTTTTTCTGATACACATTGCCTTCGAGCCAAAGCAAATCGTCTTCGAGCGTGTGGTTCGGGTAGCTAGTCTTGATGCTATCCAGTTTCACGAAGGCTTCATCGTATTTATTCTGAAAAATCAACAACTCGGCTTGTGCATATAGTTCCATCGGTTTTGTGATGGTATCGAGGCCAGTATTGTCCATCAAAAAAACCGAGAGATCGATGGCATCATTCGAGATGAGCTTGTCGGTAGAGCCTTTCAGCACCGTAAACTGAGATTGCGCCCACTCAAAATCGCCGTTATAATACGACAATTTCGCATTCCGAAAACGCGCCTCATTACCCAACGCATCGTCCTTGAAATCCTTATCCACCTGCGAGTAGAGTAGTGTACTTTCCCAAATTTCGCCTTTTATCAAATAAAAATCGCCTAACGATAGCTTTGCGCGCGCCAGTGTCTTGGCATCAATACTCGGAAAAGCAATTACTTCTTTTAGTATTTCGATGGCTTTATCTTGATTTTTGAGATAAAAAGCCTCCAAATCAGCCAAATTCATCAAGATAGAAGCTGTCAATCGGTTTCGACCTTGTTCTGCTGCAAAGGTTTCGTACTCTTTTTCGAGTGTCTGCAAATCAAGTTGCGTATAATCTTGCTTTTCGATAATCTTATTTCGACGACAGTCGAGCAATTTGCGTTTCGAGTCATAAAAGTAAGTCGAAGTATTCCCTTTTTCAGCTATGATGTATTCGTAACCCGCTATTGCGGCATCGTAATCACGATCGGCATTGGCAGTTTCGGCAATCTGAAATACGCGACCACCATTTTCTTCGAGCTGTTTATCCAAGGCTTTTGCTTGTCGGAACGCATTTTTGTAGTCTTTTCGCTGCAAAAACACCCAACTCAGCAAGTCAATAAAATCCGTCGCTTCGGGTTTTTCTTGCACACGTGCGTATAGTTGCGCCTGCAATTCAGGAAAATCACTTTCCGCCAAATAACGCTGAAAAATCATTTTCAAATTATTGATATACGAAGGATTCGCTTGCAAACTATTGAGGTAGTTTTCGAGCATTTTGGGCGCATTATCGCCTTTGTTGCGATACAGGTCAGCAATATTGTAAGCATATACAAACTTGTCCTTTGTCAGTTGCGTACCTTTTTCGTAAGTCGCAATCGCAAAATCAAACTTCGAGAGGTTCGTAAATGCTGTGGCCAACTTAGTCGTAAAATAACGATCATCGCTCATCTTATCCACCGATTTTTGATAAAAAGCCTTTGCTTCGGCATCTTTATCTTGCTTTTCGTACAGCTCGCCAATCGATACATAAAGATTGACCTCTTTCGGATTTTTCTTCAATCGCTTGTTCAAAACCGCCTCGCACTTTTCGTACTGATTTAGGTTTGAAAGACACTCCACGTATTTTTCAAAATAATAATCATTGACTTCTTGCGCTTGGTATAGTTTTTCAAACATACTCGCCGCCTTTTCATACTCGCCATCTTGCAAGTACTGAATCGCTAAATTGGGATCTTGCGCTTTCGCTAAAAACGTATTTAGCAGCACAAACACAAACAGAAAAAAATATCTCATCGTTCTAAAATTCTTTTTTTATGACTTACACATATATATGTATCGAAATGAAACTCTACTTTGTCACTTTGATTTGTCAATGACTGAAATAAACTTCCGTTCAACCTCGACGACGTTCCCAGAGTAGAATTAAAATTTATAATCATGACTTTCGTCAAAATATATTTATTAATAACGTAAAATCGAATTCAAAAGTTGCTTTACGTTCAGTAGTAACAAATTTATTCGTTCTGTACTTTTCATAATAATGCGAATATTGGGTTAAACTAAGGGAAATAGGTGCAGAGCACCGTACTCTTGGTAGAAAATAATCAATATTGTATGTATCAAGGTGCAGAGCACCGTACTATAAATGTATTTCAATCAATTTTTATTGGAGAACGGTGCGATGCACCTAAAAAAAATTTAAAAAATACATACTTGCTACCAATAGAACGCCGTTCTACGGCTTTTAAACCCAATATTCGCATTAATAACAATTTTAGCATTTTGTTTAAAGAAATAATCTTAGCAGTAAACATAAAATTGAAAGCAAATCGAATAGATTCTACGCTATAATTAAGCATTACAAACCTAACAAAAAAAGCTAAAATAAAGTTGAAAAGGCTCAAAATAGCTTTACTTGTCCGTATTCGTAAATACTAAGGCTTGATTTTTGCAATTTTCTGACAATTATCCAACTATTTTCGTAATATCGTGTTTGTAATTGTTTATTTACATCAAATTTTGCAAAAGATTATAAAACTTCGTCTTCGTTTTGTTTAACGTTTTTGGTAATAAACAATCAAAACTTTTGCGCAAAACATTGAAACTTTAGTTTTAATAATTTGTGAAATTAAAAATTTACTCTACGATTCGTGTAATTCGTTAATTCGAGTGAAATTCGTGTTGAAAATTATCTAAATTTGAATTCTTTATAGTTCCAATATTCAGAATGTCAAATTATTATTAGATAAAGTCTTTTATAATACAAAAACATTGCCTACAAGCGCAGCATGAAAAAAGTAATTGTCATCGGATCAGGATTTGCGGGGCTTTCGGCAGCATCTTTTTTAGCCCAAAAAGGGTATGAAGTAACGATACTTGAAAAAAACACAGTCGCAGGCGGTCGCGCACGCAAGTTTGAGGCCGAAGGCTTTGTGTTCGATATGGGTCCAAGTTGGTACTGGATGCCCGATATATTTGATAGATATTTTGCGCAGTTCGGCAAAAAAGTAAGCGATTACTACGAACTCATCCGCCTAGATCCATCTTACACTGTTTGGTTCGAGGATGGTGATGTGATGAATATCCCAGCAAAAATGTCAGAAATGGAAGCACTCTTTGAAAAATACGAACCTGGCAGTACCGCCAACCTCCGTAAATTTTTGAAAGAAGCGCAATACAAATACGAAGTCGGCATTGGCGAATTTGTCCATAAACCTGGCCGTTCCATTTTTGAGTTTGCCGATTGGCGCGTCATCAAGAGTTTATTTCGGATTCAGATGTTCAAAAGTATGTCTTCGCACCTACGCCAATTGTTCACGAATCCAAAATTATTACAATTATTAGAATTTCCAGTGTTGTTTTTAGGCGCAACGCCTCAAAAAACACCTGCATTATATAGCCTCATGAATTATGCAGACATTGCGCTCGGTACTTGGTATCCGAAAGGCGGTATGCACAAAATTATAGAAGGCATGGTGTCATTGGCCGAAGAATTGGGCGTAAAAATCCTTTTAGACCACGAAGTGAGCAGCATTTATGTACCAAACGGCAGTGCAAAACACGTTGTGACCGACAAAGGTATTTTTGAAGCCGATATTATTGTAGGCGGTGCCGATTACCATCACGTAGAGCAACATTTATTGCCCGCCGACAAGCGACAATATACCGAAGCCTATTGGGATAAACGAACAATGGCGCCTTCGTCATTGTTATATTATTTGGGTGTTAATAAAAAGTTGAAAAACCTTGAACACCACAACTTATTTTTTGACGCTGACTTCGATGCACACGCGCAAGAGATTTACGAAACGCCCAAATGGCCAACTAAACCCTTGTTTTACGCATCCGTACCGAGCTTGACAGATGATTCGATTGCGCCAGAAGGCTGCGAAAATCTTTTTTTGCTCATACCATTAGCACCAGACTTAGAAGATACTGAGGAATTGCGCGAAAAATATTACAACATTGTCATGGAACGCTTAGAGCGCAGGTCGGGGCAAGAAATCAGAAGCCACGTCATTTACAAACGCTCGTATGCCATGGCTGATTTTCAATCCGATTATCACGCCTTCAAAGGCAATGCTTACGGATTGGCCAATACTTTGATGCAAACAGCGATATTAAAACCGCGTTTGAAAAGTCCAAAAGTCAAGAACCTATATTATACAGGTCAATTGACAACCCCAGGTCCAGGTGTACCGCCATCGCTCATATCAGGCGAAGTGGTCGCCAACGAAATTGATAAAGACTATAAAAAAGCGTAAGTATCACGTTTGCTTGCTTATCTGTGTTAATCTGTGAAATCTGTGAGAAAAAAATCACGATTGTTCAATTATGAACTAAAAAGTTTAAAATTTAAAATATGAATCATCTAGCTCTATTCGATAAAACCTGCATGGAATGTAGTCAGCTCATTACCAAGCGCTACTCCACATCATTCTCGATGGGCATTCGTGTGTTCGACAAAGCCTTGCG
>JAYUJV010000230.1:0-3136 GCA_043764975.1 Saprospirales bacterium | reverse complement strand
CGATAACCTTTGGCTAAACCGAACAGCGATTATTTTTCAGTTGAAATATAAAGACAAAACGAATCTCGAAATCTTGTTTGCAACCATCGAAACGCATCGACAATCGAAAGCCTTTTTTCATCAAAAAGTGATTGGTTGGGCTTTACGCGAATTGGCGAAAACCAAAACGCAACTCGTCTTGGATTATGTACAACATACCGAACTCATGCCGCTTAGTAAACGTGAGGCATTGAAGCATTTTTGAAAAAATATTAAAAATAAAGGTTCAACTCCTATAATAAGGAAAAAATATACGTATAAAATCAATATGTCGATCCTACGGAGCTTTGTTGGTCTTGGTTGTTAATGATAAGCTACCAACATGTCATGCCTAACGGCATTATTTGTTTTTAAAATGCCGTTAGGCATGGCATGTTGGTAAAAAGCGCAAAATCCACAATGTATTGTTAAACTCCGTAGGAGTGACATATTTAGAATATTTTAATTCTCTTATCATAAAATTTATTTTTTCACAATACATTGATTTTCAATTATTTATATGCTTAATAAAAGCTAAAATCAATTATGAAATATCTGCATTTTTCCACTGATTATCATCTTTTGAAAACGGCTGTATCGCAAAACTCCACGCAATGACGAGCGCACAACCGATGAGGTTGAACCATAAATATGCGATGTGTATGTAGTGCCATTTGTCGAGTGCAAAAAGTAGCAAAATAATCGCTTCCGAAATAAATGCACTCCAAAACACTGCTGTTCCTTTTATGCTTTTGAAGAAAAAAGCAACCGCAAATATGCCTAATATCACTCCATAAAATAAAGAACCAATCATGTTTACGGCTTCTATTAAGTTATCGAATAAAGAGGCAATGGTCGCAAAAAGCAAAGCCAAAACACCCCAAACTGCCGTAAAAAACATACTCGCTCGCAGGTAGTGCTTGTCCGAACGATTCGGACGCAAGGTTCGTCGATAAATGTCGATGACTGTTGTGGTTGCCAACGCATTCAGCTCCGACGAAATAGACGACATGGCGGCTGCAAAAATAACGGCTACCAAAAGCCCGACTACACCTATCGGCAAGTGATGCAACACAAAATTGATAAAAATATAATCACCATCGTTTTCGCCTTTTTCTGGTATGCTCGGTTGTTGTTTCAACAGCGTTTTCACTTGGTTTCGCACCGCTTCATCGTCGTTGATACAATCTTGCACATTGGTGGTTTCATGCTTAATCGCAGTCGCATCGCCGCTATGATTAGCCGCAATAAGGCTGTATATCGCTGTCTTTTTTTGTTCAAAAATCTCTGCATGACTTTGTTCCAATTGCTGAAATGCGGCTTTGTCTTTGCTGCTTTCTACGATGGCCACATTGCCTGGATTGAAGTGAACTGGCGGCATCGTAAACTGATAAAACATAAACACCATAACACCAGTGAACAAAACAAAAAACTGCATCGGCACTTTCAAAATACCATTAAATAACAAACCTAAACGGCTCTCTGTCAAGGTTTTACCTGACAAATAACGCTGTACTTGCGACTGATCTGTACCAAAATAAGACAGAAACAGAAACGTGCCGCCAATCATGCCAGTCCAAAAAGTATATTTATTATTAAAGTCAAATTTGAAGTCGATAAGATTTATTTTATTCAATTTTCCCGCTACATTCAAAGAGTCCATCAACGACACATCGTGCGGCAATTTGTACATCACGACACCCAATGCTACGAAAAGACCAATCAAGATAATCGCCATTTGTTGTTGCTGGGTTTCGCTGACAGCTTTTGTACCGCCAAACATCGTGTAGCCAATCACCAACACGCCCATACCGACATTAGTTAGCATCAAATTCCAACTCAAAATGGTAGATAAAATGATGCTCGGCGCATAGATGGTCAAACCCGCTGCCATGCCGCGTTGAATCAAAAATAGGATAGCTGTCAAGGTTCGTGTGCGCAAATCGAAACGCCCTTCGAGATACTCATAAGCGGTATAAACCTTTAATCGGTAATAAATCGGAATCACGAAAATAGACAAAATAACCATTGCTACTGGCAAACCTAAATAAAATTGTACAAAGCCCATACCTTCTTCATACGCTTGCCCAGGTGTGGACAAAAACGTAATCCCACTCGCTTGTGTAGCCATGATTGACAAACCAATCGTCCACCATTTCAGGTCACGGTCGCCGAGTAAATAACTTTCGACGGTGTTCGTGCTTCTGGTTTTGTACATTCCATAACCAACTATGAACACAATGGTACTTGCTAGTACAATCCAATCAATATAGTGCATGTTTTTTTTAATTAAAGAAATTAAAATAATTAAGAAAATGAAAATAATATATTGATAATCAGCATTTTAGATTAAACATATTATTGAATTTTAATTATTTTATTATGAAAAAAACTTTGTCAAAAAATAAAATAGACCAATGAGTACTGTGTGTAGCACCAATACAAAAATGTATAAGTTGCGCCATGAACCCAAGATTGGTGCTGCGTCTTCATCTTTATTTTCCATTTTTTTATTTATTTTAATATTAAATCTCTTGAAATTTCAGCTATACTATTTTCTTAATTTCTTTAATTATTTTAATTTTCTTAATTTAAAAAATCAAAATACCCCTGTATAATTGTGTGGCGTGATAGACTGCAATTCTATTTTGAGGGCATCGGTTATATCTAATTCTGCTATAAATTCGTGTATATCGTCTTGTGTGATTTTAGTTTTACCACGCGTCAGATTTTTCAAGGCTTCGTAAGGCGAAGGGTAGGCTTCTCGGCGCAAAATAGTTTGAATGGCTTCGGCCACGACCGCCCAATTTTCTTCAAGATCTAAGGCCAATTGCTGTTCGTTGAGCAAGAGTTTATTCAAGCCTTTTAGCATAGACTGAAATCCGATGGCGGTATGCGCAAACGGTACGCCGACGTTTCGTAGCACTGTGCTATCCGTCAAATCGCGTTGTAAGCGAGATATGGGCAGTTTTTCGGCTAAGTGCGCAAATAAGGCGTTGGCCATGCCAAAATTCCCTTCTGCATTCTCGAAATCAATCGGATTTACTTTATGCGGCATGGCAGATGAACCAACTTCGCCAGCCACTACTTTTTGCTTAAAATACTCCATCGAAATATA
>JAYUJV010000229.1:0-8647 GCA_043764975.1 Saprospirales bacterium | reverse complement strand
ATGTTCTCACTCAAATATCGAAGCTGGCGGCTAAGGTATGATTTTTTTCAAAAAAGCAATGTATATTTTTATTTTTTTTATAAAATTGAAATGATATTATGTATAAATGCTTCTTTTTGATGCTTTATTTGTAAATAGAAAGTTAAGATTTTAAAACTAAACCGTCACAAATGATACTTTTTTTTATTTTATTAATTTAATTTAAAATAACTTACTTTTGTACTTGAAAAGTTATGAAATCACTTTTCAATCGTTAAAGTAGCAATCGACATATTTACTTAATTATTTTAATTTACTTAATTATTTTAATTTTCAACTAATAATAATGTTTAAAAATCTATCTTTTATTTTTATAATATGCTGTATATCAGCGATTTCTGAAGCACAAACAAAAATTTTGTTTGATGCGACGCACGCCGAAACGGCTGCCAATGCAGATTGGCAAATTGATGCTGACCTATATAATGTAGGTTTTGGAACTGGCGTAGCAACCATTGGTGGCTCAGGAACAGAAGCGAATCCGCAGCGATTTCCGACACCAGCGCAAAGTACTGTCACGAGCAGCACAAGCGAAAGTTACTGGAAAGGCGGTTTGTCTTCGTGGGGTATCGAAGCCGTAAAAAAAGGCTACCAAGTCGAAACGTTGCCAATTGGCGCGGCTTTGACCTACGGTAACACCTCGAATGCACAAGATTTATCGAACTATAAAGTTTTTGTGGTCTGTGAACCCAACATTGATTTCACGACAAGTGAAAGAGCCGCTTTATTGAGTTTCGTGCAGAACGGCGGCGGCTTGTTCATGATTGCCGACCACGATATGTCAGATCGCAATTTTGATGGCATCGACAGCCCATCTATTTGGAACAACCTCATGGTCAATAATCCTTTCGGAATGAAGTTTGATTTAGCCGATTTTTCTCAAACGACAAGCAATATTCCGAGTTTGCCTGGCAATCCTATCTTGAATGGTGCTGCGGGAAACGTGAGTCAAATCCAATTTTCAGGCGGCACAACTTTGACCTTGGATCCGACAAAAAATGCCTCTGTAAAAGGCCTCGTGTATAAAACTGGTTCATCGAATACAGGTAATACCAATGTTATGGTGGCATATTCGACTTATGGACAAGGTAAAGTCATCGCCATAGGCGATAGCTCGCCATCGGACGATGGCACTGGCGACTTGAATGATATACTTTACGATGGTTGGCTCGCTGATGCAAACGGCAATCACCGCAAGTTCTTTCTGAATGCAACCGATTGGCTCGCAAGCGGAAATGTCGCAACGCCATTGACATTGACAACCACAAAAGGCGATGTAAATTGCTACGGCGCAAGTACTGGTTTTGCAGGCGTTTCGGCGGCTGGCGCAACCGCACCTTATACTTACAAATGGTCAAATAATGCCACTCAAAACAGCATAACTAACTTAGCAGCAGGTACTTATAGTGTTACAGTTACGGCAGCCAATGCCACAACAGCAGTTGCAAGTATTGTAATCAATCAACCTGCAAGTGCGCTTTCGGTCAATGTGGCGAGCGCCAAGATTGATTGCAAAACGCCTTCGGTTACCTTGCAAACGAGTGTGTTTGGCGGTACAGTTGGCTATATATATAAGTGGAACACTGGCACTGCTCAAGCTGCTTATGTAGCTGCTTCGGCTGGCACATATACAGTAACAGTAACGGATAGCAAAGGTTGTACTGTCGCAAATTCGACAACAGTTTCAGCCAATACTGCGCCGCCAGCTTTTACGTTAAGTCAAAATTCTACGACTTGTGGTGTAATTTGCGCGCTCGTTACCTTGACAAATTCGGCTATAAATGCAACTTACAAATGGTCAAATAATGTCACGACTGCTAATAACTGCGTCACAGCAAATGGTCAATATTCAGTAACGGTTACGGACGCAAGTAATGGTTGTTCGGCTACGAATGTGGCGAGTATTACGGTTGTTGCAGGTACACTTTCGGCGGCGGTCTCGGCTACGACTTTGACTTGCGCCAATCCGACCACGCAAGTGACTTCTACGGTAACTGGCGGTACTTCGCCATACGTTTATACCTGGAATAGCAACGCCACAACACCGAATATTACGGTGACGGCAAGTGGGAATTATACACTTACGGTAACTGACAAAAGCAATTGTACGGTTATAAAAACGTTTACGGTTGTGGAAGATAAAAAAATACCAAGTTTTACTGTTGTACAATCATCGCCAACTTGTGGGCAAGTTTGTGCCGAAGTGACGTTGGCAAATCCGCTACCAAACGTGACGTATAATTGGTCAAATAACATTAAAATTGCTAAAAATTGCGTGACCGCAAATGGGAATTATACAGTAACGGTTACGAATGTGGCGAATGGTTGCACATCTGTATCGAACGCAATTGCAATTAATATTCCATCGCAGTTGTTTGTTACGGTTGGTGTTATAAAAAATGCCACGCCGAATCAGCAAAATGGTTCAGCTTCGGTAAACGTTACGAATGGCACTGCGCCTTACATGTATTTGTGGCGCAACAATCAAAATATGGTGGTCAGCACCGCTGCGAATGTATCGAACGTTTATGGTGGAACATTTACGTGTCAAATTACAGATGCTGCTGGTTGCACGACGCTTTTTACGGTTCAGATTCCGATTGTATCAGCCACACAAGATGTTGAAAATCAGTTAATTGTGAATGTATATCCAAATCCAAGTGCAAATATTTTTAAAATCCAACTTGATAACAACCTAGATTTTGAAGCTACACTTTATGACCTCAATGGCAGATTATTGTCTTCAAAATCAGCAAATGGAAATACAGATATGACTTTTGAAAACGAAGCCAGCGGTTTGTATTTATTAAAAATAAAAGTCGAAAATACAGTTGTTTATAAAAAAATAATCAAAGAATAAATTTGATTTTGATAAAATGAAAAAAGCCACATTCGGGAGAATGTGGCTTTTTTTGTGGTGGTGATTTCACAAACGTATTATTATCGAAAAAATATGGTTTTTCAATCGCGAATGCCCTCGCGTTGTAGGGACAGGTCGCGACCTGTCCCTACGCGTGAGGGCATTCGCGGTTTACAATCACGATGACATCTACAAATATATTCTAAATCAGTTTTAAAACAAACACTACTAACCAATTTAAATCATAATGTGTAAAATATTGATTGTTAGTTGTTTATTTTAAAATATTATCAATTTTTAATATGTAATAGTTAATCGTTTTTATTAGCATCAAATATATAATTACCATAATTGGATAAAAGAAAAACATCATAAATGTATAACCATGACGTTTACTCGCTTCGTCACCTATTAAGTCGTCTATAATAATAAAAGAATACATAAAAGCAATAAGCATAATAAAAGGGACAATAAAACTTCCTATTTTTATTAAAAAATTAATTTTATGAGTTTGATTTTTTTGTTTTAATTTTATGAGGATCAAAATATGTAATAAAAGTAATAAAAAGCCGATGATAAAACCAATACCAATTGGATTTATAGCAATCAAGGTACTTACGAGCATACTTGGTTTTGTGGTGTAAGCAATTTCAAAATATTCATCAGGTAATTTATCAAAAGTCCAAGTATTAATCCTAGCAATTTCCTTTTCGATTGGTAAACCCAAGTTAGAAGTTATTGGTCGTAATTGCCCTTTTTGTTCTACGATTAGTTTAAAAGTACCAAAAGATTTCCAAAATTTTGTAGGAGATAATGAATATCGAAAACTATATTTTTTGAGCCAAGACCCAATATCAGTCCAAACAGTTGCAGTATATTCTACTCTTATTTTATGAACTCCAGGTCTGATATTGGTTTCAAAAAATACTAAATCACTGAATTTGTAATTATTAGCTTGCCAACTGTTCCATTTTATTTGAACAGATAAAGTACTATCTGAATTTCGTCCAAATCCACTTTGAAAATTTTGAAAAGGCGAAGGATTTAAGTGAATATAATCTGCTGTAATAGGCTCAGTTTTTATGTTTTCACCATCCAAACTCACATTAAAATCACCTAACAAATCTTTTGCATAAAACAAAAAAGGAATCTGAGTTCCTGAAATATCACTTTTGATATTATATTCTACAATATATTTTGCTGTTTTATAATCTTGATCTATTCGAAGATATATGGATTCAGAAATTATGTCAATATCTTTACTCGCATAGGCTGTAGAGGTCATAGTTCCTTTTAAAACTGGAGATGACATATTTGCTGCACAAACTTCAGAAAAAAGTAGAATTAAGATTAAAAATAAATTTTTTAGAGTCATGTTTTATGTAGTAAAGATGAGATTAATAATAGCACAATAATCTAACAATCAGCATTTTACACCTTCATTTTCATTTCCCACGTGCCAATAAAATTGGAGTAATCGCCTTTCCATTGACCTCGAAAAACTTGTTCGCTTGCGCAATAAAAACCTGTGTAAATGACCTTTGCGGCTCTACGAATCGGCGTCGCTTTGTATAGCTTCGTGAACAAAATTCCTTCGTCTGCAAAATGTCCATCGATGCTGGTTTTGGTCGTGATGTCATTGATGGTTTCGGTGATTGTGCCACTTATTTTGCCATGTTGTAGCTTCAGGTTAAACTCAAAATCAAAGGAAGTATTCGCCAATTCGCTCGGCCAATTATCGGGATAAGTGGAGCGACCGAGCCATTTTTTTGAAAAAAAAGTATTCATATCATCGGCATTGTCCAACCTTAATTTTAGATAACCTTGTAGCTTGGTTTTGAACAACAAATCATCGTCTTTGTCGAGCGATTGACCTGTAAAATGCTTACAAAAATCAAAAACGATGTTTTCGCCGACTTGGTCTTCGGTCATGGTTTCGTTCGGAAACGCATCTAATGTATAAACACGTTTTTTTCTGACCAACTTAGATTGCGACAACAACGCTTCTTCGACTGCCAGCGGCGCGCCGAAATCTATGTATGTGCCGCGATCACCATCGCCAGCTTTCGCCCTCATTTTTTGGTTGTGTTCTATGTATGATATGCCCCATTCGTTCATGCCGCCACACAAGTATATATAGCCAATTTTTTTGTCGAGAAAAAATTGTATCAAATTTTTCTCGACCATATTTAATTTTTCAGAAAAGAATAATGGCTGCGTTGGCAACACAATAATTATATTGTTCTTGTATTTGCCAACGTAAATTTCGTTTTCTGACTGACTGTACAGATTTGCATCAGCAAAGGTTTTGACATCTATTTTTTGATAATAACGCATAACTTGTGTTTGTAGCATAAACAAATCGCTATCCACCGAAGCCACATCGTGCACGAAAATGGCAGAAATATTCCAACTCATGGCTTATTTTTTGTTTTGATTTTTTAGATAAAGTATGATGATATAAATTTGCTTTATCTCAACGTTATGTAAATACAAAAATACACAATTTTTTAGGATTTTAAACAGAAATTTATGAATTTTTTGAAAAAAGAGTTTTAATATTTATAAATAACATTTTGCATAATATTGAAAAATAATTTGTATTTTATTCATTATTACAAAATAAAAGTTTAGTTTTACAGTATTATTTAACTAAACCCATTTTATATTTATGAAAAAAGAAAATTTTATTGTAGCATTGTTTATGCTATTCGGAATCAGCAGTTTTGCACAAACTTTTTTACCGCCTTTGGAGCTTTTTTCAACGAAAAAAGAAAGTTATCTGATTAAAAACAACGATGAAAAAGTCGTTTTTGTACTCAGCGATTTGGACAGGAAAAAAGGCCTAATCATAAGGGTAGAAGGTAAAACTAAAGAAGGTAAAAAATTCAAACTCGAAGCCTCAGAAATCAAAGAATTGGCGATTGCGCCTTCTGATATGGCGAAATTGTCTTCACTTAGCAATTCTACAAAATCAGTTTTGAAAGCATCGAAAACCAAAGTTGATGATTTCGATCGTAACTTGGTTTACTTTTTTCAAGAAAAATTAGAGGACAGAAAAATCACAGCACTTATGCAGCGATTGAATCCCGATTTTGATTCACGCATACGTGTATATCACGATCCGTTTGCTTCCGAAACCATGGGACTTTCGTTTGGTGGCGTGCAAGTGACTGGTGGTATCGACAAGTCGTTTTACCTAAAAGTAGATGGCAAAACGAAGCGTTATTTTAAGAAAGATTACGATGACGATTTTAAAACATTATTCGGCTCTTGCCCAGCTTTGATGACAAAGTACAAAGATTTTGCTTGGCGCGATTTGCCAGATCATCTTTTTTATTTTGATCAAGAATGTGAGGCAAAATAAAATAATAATAACGTAAAATAAAAAAGCGTCTATGTTTCTGATTTCAGAAACATAGACGCTTTTTTATTTTAAGAAAAGACCATTATATAAATTATCTAAATTTCAACCGCGTTCAGCAACGCCAATCTTTGCTCTTGCAAATCCACCAATTGTGCTGGCGAAGTATTTTTATTAGCAGTTTTGGCCAGGCGCCATTTTTCACGAAATTCGTAATATTGAAGCGAGTAAAATCCTAAAATTGGCATCAAAACGATAAATCCCCAAAGCGTAATGCTGTTAAAAACGCAACCAATGATGATCCAAATCAGAAAATAAACGATGGCTGCAAAACTCGTGACACCAAGCCAAATAGACGCATAATATTCGATTTCTGGCGAGTACTTATCCGCTACTAATTTACCACTTTTGATATATAAATACGACATGACATAACCAATCAAAAACGGTACAAAACCGAGCCAAACGATGAAGCTGTTCACACCGTTTCCGAACTTAGGTTGCGCCACGCCAAAGTCTTTTATATTGGCTTCTTTTAAGGCTTTTAAATACGTATGCGATTGTATTTTTAAGTTGTTTTTAGTGTCGTTATCCATGTCACAAATGGCCTTTGCTGTGCGGCGTTCGTATCGCAATATAATATTTGAACTATCTTGTATTGGAAACACCGTTTGTGGCACCGTATTTCGCTGCATAATCAATAATTGTTCCGTAACTTCTTCATCTTCAGTATGTTCGATGTGGACGACCAGTGGTTTTATCCGATTTTCCATTTCGTTAGTCAGCGCCACGATACCTCGATTGTTGTTGTCACAATATGTTTGCCAAAAGTCTAATACCCGAATCGGTGCGCCATATTCCATCATAACGGTGTCACGATATGCCTTTTGGTTGGTGTAGTTTACGCCGCAAGGCACGATTTGCATATCGAAGTCTGTACCATACTTTTCTATGGCGCTAAACGCAATGCGCGCAGCTCCTTTCTGAAGCGGTTTTAGGTGTTTGTGGTGTATGGTTGTACCTTCTACAAAAATCAAAATTTGTTGATTTTGTTTCAATAAATCATGCGTAACATCGAACGTAGCTTGGTTGTTTTTGAGATTGGCGTAGCCTTCTTGAATCCTAAAAATTGGAATCATTTTTAAGGCTTTCAAGAGCTTTATATAAAGTGGTTTCGTAAAAACGCTACCTTTTACCATCGAGAAAACTGGCTTTGGTAGTATGACGGCCATCAGTACAGGCTCTAAAAATGCCGAAGGGTGATTGGAAGCTATGATGACGGGTTTGTCCTGCGGAATAAGGTGCATATTGTGGATATATATTTTCTTAAAAAAGAATTTTGCCACAATCCGAACAATTGGTCGTAAAAATTGATAAAGCATAGTTGCGTTTGATGATTTATTTGTAAGTTTGCACAAAGATATTGTTTTATTGGCTCTAAATCATTTAGAAAAGTGTATAATAAGTTTATTTATATATTTACTGCGCTCAAAATTGAAACTTTAGTTTCAGTAAATTTGTGAAATAAAATATTTATCTACGATTAGTGTTAATTTGTTAATTCGATTGAAATTAACTTCGTTGAGGGCTTTGCCGTTCGTGTTGAAAATTATCTACGTTTTTAAACCATTTTTCAAAAAGAAGTTACTCCAAATTTTTCAATTTAAAATATGCCCAAAAAATACCTAATCGTGGTGGCTGGCCCTACCGCAGTTGGAAAAACGGCCTTGGCCATCGACTTGGCAAAGCATTTTGATACCGATATTCTTTCGGCGGATAGCCGTCAATTTTATCGAGGTATGGACATCGGCACCGCCAAACCAACGGTTACGGAATTAGCTGCGGCCAAACATTATTTCATTGACAATCAGGATTTTACGGCATTATATAACGTTGGCGATTACGAAAGAGAAGCCATCAAAACCTTGGATTCGATTTTTGAAACAAAAGACATTGCCATCATGGTTGGCGGTAGCGGTTTGTATATCAAAGCCGTTTTGGAAGGCTTGGATTCGTTTCCTGATATTTCGGAAGCAACAAAGCAAATCGTAAAAACTGATTTTGAAAATCATGGATTAATATATTTACAAAATAAATTACAAACGCTTGATCCTCAATATTTTACGCAAGTAGATATTCACAACTCATCACGTGTGATGCGTGCGCTCGAAGTCTGTATCGAAAGCGGTTTGCCTTATTCTTCTTTTTTGAAAAAAGGCGAAACCAAGCGAAATTTTGAGCCAATTTATGTGTTATTAGACCTCAATCGAGCTGAATTATATCAACGCATCAACGATAGAGTAGCGCTGATGCTCGAACTTGGGCTCGAACAAGAAGCAAAAAACTTGCATCCATACAAAGATTTAAACGCGTTGCAGACCGTT
>JAYUJV010000228.1:0-3139 GCA_043764975.1 Saprospirales bacterium | reverse complement strand
ATGAAAATATTGTGAAACTCAATACAAGCAAATTAGGCGAAATTACGATTAGAAAAAGTGACATCAAAAAAATAGAAATCGTCCAAGAAAACCGTTTTTTGGATGGCGAATATTTGTTCGAGAATCCGAACTCTACGCGTTACCTTTTTGCACCAAGTGCTTATGCGCTCAAAAAAGGAGAAGGTTATTACCAAAATACTTTAGTCTTTTTTAATCAAGTAAGTTTTGGATTTACAGATAAACTTACGATTGGTGTTGGTACAGTACCCACTTTTCTTTTTGTCAAAGATGGCCTAGAGTTTACGCCATTTTGGATTACGCCCAAGTATTCGTTTGGTTCGCAAGAGAAAAACATAAATTTTGCTATCGGAGGTATATATATGACTTTTCCATTCATTGATAAAAATACTTTTTTTAATCCAGGTGGATTTGGAATATTGTACGGCACTGGAACTGTTGGTAATAAAGACAACAATCTTAGCGTAGGCTTAGGTTGGGGGTTCAATCATAAATTTGGGCAATTAGATCAATCAGAAAAACGTGCTCAATTCGGAAAAACACCAACGTTGAACGTGAGTGGTATGTATCGTTTTTCGAAAAGAGGCTACATTGTATCCGAAAACTGGTTGGTTTCGGCAGGTAAAGAGTCGCTTGCAATAGTCTCTGCTGCATATAGATTTGCAGGCAAAAACATTTCGGTAGATTTAGGTGCAGTATCATTTGTTACAGGCGATTTCACTGAACAGCCGCTTGTTGGCCCTTGGTTAGGCGTTGTGATTCCGTTCACAACCAAAGATTATGCAAGAAAATCTGCTTCGACACCAAAAGAAAAGTCTGTAAAATCTGCAAAAAAGTTTAGTTGGTTCTAGTTTTAAGTATTTTCAAAAGCATAAAGTAGTCTATAATTTAATAATTTTTTCATCAAAAACAAAAGGTTTCATCATGTTTCTTCGAGAATCCTCGAAAGGGGATTTTCGGAGATTTTTAAAACTTAAAGCACAAGGTAAAAAGATAGTGAATGGTTAAATAGTGATTTTGTAAAAGGCGAAAACGGCCTCGCTCACGCGAGGTCTTTTTCGTTTTTAGGCGGTTCTAAAAAATCAATACAATTTGCAATAGGCAATAAAGCAATTTCCAACTAAAATTGTTTTTTATCAATTGTCAATTGCTTATTGAAACGAAAAATAAAGTACATTACAAATTTATTGTTTTCTTGGCGAATACTTAATTTTTACAAAATTTTTCATTTTCAAAACTATTCGCATTTACTGACGTTTATTTGACTTGCATTTGATACAACTTTTGTAATTTTGCAACTTCTATTTTTTTAATGATTAAAATCCATGTTGCGCCACGCAATATGGACAAAATACGACAATATGCAACACGATTCGGCTATTTTTACATTGATTCAGAAAGAATTGGAGCGTCAGCGCCACGGCATAGAACTGATTGCTTCCGAAAACTTTACCTCGCAAGCAGTCATAGATGCAATGGGTTCTTGCCTCACGAACAAATATGCCGAAGGCTACCCTGGCGCACGCTATTATGGCGGTTGCGAAGTGGTGGACGAAATCGAGCAAATTGCAATGGATCGCCTAAAAGCACTTTTCGGTGCCGAATATGCCAATGTGCAGCCGCACTCTGGCGCACAAGCCAACGCAGCCGTTTTTCTATCGGTGTTGCAACCAGGCGACAAGACCTTGGGTTTTGATCTATCGCATGGTGGTCACTTGTCGCATGGCCACGCGGCCAATTATTCGGGCAAAGTTTATAACCCAACTTTTTATGGTGTAGAAGAAGCCACAGGCCTCATCGACATGGATAAAGTGGAGGAAATTGCACTCAAAGAAAAACCAAAATTGATTATATGCGGCGCATCAGCGTATGCACGCGATTGGGATTACAAACGCTTTCGCGAAATAGCAGATAAAGTAGGCGCGTTACTGTTGGGCGATATTGCGCATCCAGCAGGTATGATTGCAGCTAAGTTGCTCAATGATCCGTTGCCATATTGCCATATCGTGACTTCTACGACACACAAAACATTGCGCGGCCCACGTGGTGGCGTGATTATGATGGGTCATAATTTTGAAAATCCATTTGGCAAAACGACCAAAAAAGGAGAACTCATAAAGATGTCCACTATCTTGAATAGTGGCGTATTTCCTGGTATGCAAGGCGGCCCGTTGGAACACGTCATTGCAGCGAAAGCCATCGCTTTTGGTGAAGCCTTGACGCCAGCTTTTGTCGAATATCAACAAAATGTGAAGCAAAATGCGCAAGTCATGGCCAATGCTTTTATGCAAAAAGGCTATCATATTATTTCGGGCGGTACAGATAATCACTTGATGCTCATCGATTTACGTAGCAAAGGTGTAACTGGCAAGGCAGCAGATGCGGCACTCGGTAAGGCAGATATTACGGTCAATAAAAATATGGTGCCGTTCGATACGCAATCGGCAGTCGTGACTTCGGGTATTCGCGTGGGCGCAGCAGCGATTACATCGCGCGGCTTTGGCGCAAGCGATTGTCTAAAAATCGTGGATTGGATCGACAATGTCATTATGAACCACGAAGACATCGAAGTCATCAATCATACACGTAGCGAAATCAACAACTATATGCAACAATTTCCGTTGTATCCAGGCATCAATTAAAATTAAAAAAATTAAGGGAATTAAGAAAATTAAAGAAATAAATTTCTGCGCTGGATATTGAAACTTTAGTTTTTAGGGATTGTATAAAGTATTGAATGGCGAATATTGGGTTAAAAAGCCGTAGAACGGCGTCCTATTGGTAGTAAATATGTATTTCTTCAATTTTTTTAAGGTGCATCGCACCGTTCTCTAATAAAATTTGATTAAAATACATTTATAGTACGGTACGCTGCACCTTAATTGATACAATATTGATTCTTTTCTACTAAGAGTACGTGCTATGCACCTATTTATCGTTAGTCTAACCCAATATTCGCATGATTAATAATAAATATTGTGATACCGAATAAATTCGGTGCTACAATTTTAATCGAATATAGCTTGTTAAAAAACAGGAAAAACAAATATGAAAGAAATCATAAAAGCGCTCATAAAAAAAATACCGATTGCGTTTACCAAAAATCAGCAATACGACAAGC
>JAYUJV010000227.1:0-3139 GCA_043764975.1 Saprospirales bacterium | reverse complement strand
TGGAGTTACTCGACGTTGCTTTTTACTTGGTTTTAGCATTGAGTTTCTTTCATAAAGACCTCAGAATCAAAGCGTTGGGTTTATTACTTTGTATGCTTTCAAGATACGCTTTTGTATTTTGGTTGCCATTTTATGCCCTTAGTTTTTGGATAGAATACGGCAAAAAAGACAGCTTAAAAATAATCGGAATGGTCATTTTAGGCGTGGTTTTGCTCTACGTGTTGCCATTTATGACCAAGCAACCGACACTGTTTTTCGACGGCCTAAAATACTACGACAAAACCGCAATCGGTCAATGGACTGACATTCCTGACTGGTACAAATCGGTTGGCAAGCCTTATCATTTGAGCCGTGGATTGAGTACTTCTATCTTTTTTTATGACCATTGGCAAGGCGATATTGCAGCCAAATTAGGTGCAGCGCGGCTGTTTCACATCATCGCGTGTTTGGGTTCGGTTGTGCTTGTTGGCATCACCTATTGGTTTGCGCGCAAGCGCGAAAATTTTAATTATGGCGGTTTTTTACTTCTGAGTTTAAAATTTTATTTGATATTTTTCTATGGTTTTTTCTACGTTCCGTTTTCATATTTGTACTTGTTACCGATGTGCATGTCGATACCGATTGTGTTTAAGTTAAAATTTATTGAAAAATAAAAATATGGTAACTCTTTAGCCATTTTGAAGTTTAAAATGAAATCCCCATTCTTTAGGTTGAATTTTCCGTTTCAATAAGCAATGGGCAAAAGGCAATTTTAAAGCCAGGCATTAAATAAACTAAAACCCAAAGCTAAATTTTGCTTATTGCTTTTTGCCTATTTTAAAAGAATAATCATCAAAATATTTGAAAATTAAAATCATTTTACTAACACCTAAATATATACAAATTATGAATAAGCTACTTTATTTTTTGACGCTAATTGTCGGAATCCTTGCCTATTTATATTTTGATGTATTAGTAAAAACGGTCGCGACGGATATTCACCCACATTCGGAACAAGTTCAGAATATCAATAATGGCATTAAGAATTTACCGCCGAATTTTTTGTACTACACTATGGTTTGGTTACTCTCTGGTTTCTCTGCTGATTTGGTAAAAATAAAAGGCGTTTCAATCATTATTTTAGCCATTTCAATTGCTTTGAAGTTTGGTGTGACGCAATATATTATCAAAGATTACTTGAAGCACTCGTTTCATAAAATATTGACTAACAGTCAATTATACATTATATATTTTTTAAGTGTTTTATTAATCCTTGTGTTTACGATACCAGATGCTTGGTATTATGCGAGTCATCGACAATTTTATTATTTAGGGCGATTGGTACCAAATGTATGGCATAATTCGACCATTATATTTTTAATGCCGTTTGCTTTATTGTTGTTTTGGGAGCAATATTGTATATTATTTTTTGATAAAAAAATAAATTTCCTTCGTTTATCGCTCTTAATTTTTATTAATATTGTCATAAAACCATCGTTTTTTTTTATTTATTTGATGGTTACGCCGTTTTTTTTGTTGTATATTTTCAGATTCAAAAAGGAATTTTGGCAAAATATTTATCCAATTTTATTCGGTGGAATCTTGATATTGCTTCAAACTTACTTGATTTTTGTTTTAAAAGCTGGCTTATTGGTAAAAGATGAAACGTCTATCGAAATCAGTAGCGCATTTAAAGTTTGGCAAATTTTTATGCCCGAAAAATACATCTTTAACGGACTTTTGAATACTTTCGCATTGCCAATGGGGTTCATCATATTGTTTGCAAAAAACATTTATAAAAGTCCAAAACTTGCAATATTCGTAACGAGTTTAGGCTTTGCAGCGGTTTTGTTGTTTTGTTTTGTGGCCGAAGGCGGCGAACGAATGGTGCATGGCAATTTTTTTTGGCAATGTATTGTAGCGAGTTATATCATCTTTATGGCCGTTGTGATGGAATCTCTAAAAATATTTTTTAGCCCAAACGCAACACATAAATGGCGTTTTTTGATACTCGCCATTTTACTCGCGCTACACGTAGGTTCGGGTTGTTTTTATCTTTCAAGAATACTTGAAATAAAAAGCTATTTGTAAATGAAAGGACAAAGTAAAAGTACTGATACTTTAATTTTTTTGGTAAAACTATATAGTTTAGTAAGTTTTTTGATTATTCAAAGGTATTAAGTATTTGAGTATTAAGTATTCAAGTCGAGATAACAAACTAATAGTCATAATTTTAGATATTAAAAAAAGTACAATACTTAATACCTTATGAAAACTACGGACAACTACGATTAGTGAAATTATTTTACCTGTAAAATAACATTCGTTATCATTATTACGTCTTGATGTAAAATATTCGTGTATTAGTGGCTAAAAAATACTATACCAGATGTTTTTTAACCACGAACGGCAAAGCCCTCAACGAAGTTAATACACGAATAATAAAACACTATACAAACAATGAAAACGAATGATTTTTATAAATAAAAAACACTAATCGTATAGTAAAACCTAACCTAACGTAATATCTGATACTTCTCTGAAGTTTTCAGCAATTAACAATTCAACAACTATACACTAAACAACAAAACAAAACCTATGATTTACCACATTACATTACCCGAAGCCATACACGCTTTTGAGGACTTAGATTTTATCAGTGCCGCTTCGCTTGATGCTGAGGGATTTATACATTGTTCGACAGCCGAGCAGGTTGAGGGCGTATTGGAACGTTATTTTGAAGGCATAAATGCCATCGTGATATTGAGTATTGACGAAAAGTTGTTACAATACGAACTCAAATACGAAGCGGCAACGGCGAATGATTTTTTTCCTCATATATATGGTGTCATCAATAAAGGTGCGATTGTTGCGACAGGTACTTATCATAGAGTTGGAAATGAGCGTTTTGAAATAAAAATGGCTTAGGGAATTTTAAAATTGGTTTTTTGAAATTTTGAGCATATACAATAGTTTTGTAATTTTTTCTATTACTCCAAAAGTATTAAGTATTTGAGTATTAAGTATTCAAGTAGAGATAATAAATTGATAGTCAGTATTTTAAGTATATTAACAACTGAAATACTTAATACTTTCATACTTGATACCAAGTAATAATTGAGTAGAAAACAGGTATATAGAATTTACTACACAAAGTTTT
>JAYUJV010000226.1:0-3139 GCA_043764975.1 Saprospirales bacterium | reverse complement strand
ATACGCACTTTGCCAGTCGCATCTTTTTTTGAATAGCCATTTTTTTCGTTGTTGCGCGTAAAATAAACGGTATTGCCATCGCGACTAAACGTGAGTGGGCCTTCGTGACGCTCCGAATTGAGCTCAAACGAGAACTCTACTGGCTTCATCGGGAAGTTGTTACGGTCGTTTTCGGCATAATATAGTTGAAAAAAAGTACTCTTAATGTTGTTGTCACGTGGGCCATTGGCATTGCGATTAGAAACGAAAACCAAACCGTTTTGATAAAAAGCAGGCGAATATTCGAGCGCCTTGCTATTCACATTGGAGCAATTACGAATATCGACCTTGCGTTTCACGAATCCACGTTCGTAAAGTTTGTCTGAAGACTTGGTTTTTGCACTTTTTTGGGCTTGCGCCGAAAAATTATTAAAAATAATTAAACTAAAAATGCAAAAGACTGAAAGCAATAATTTTTTCATAAAAAAATGAAAATGATAGTGTTTGAAATAAATAAATTAACTTGTGTTTGTTTTTTATTATTTATCATTATTTAAATAAATATATTTTATAAAAAATTGATAATAAAGGATTTATAAAATAAATAAATGATAAATGTTATAAATAAAAGATATGAAAACAAAGACAGATAGCAACATAACGTAAAAAACGTAATATTATTTAAGTTCAAATCTAAGGGTGAATAATCGGTGTTTGGATATAAAACTGAGATAATTTTAGGCTACAAAGGTACTATATATATTACAAAATAAATATAAATGAAAAGTTAAAGAAAATAAATCTTGTTTATTCGTAATAAAATATATACCTTTGCACAAAATTTTTATTAACGAGTTGATTTCACAAGAATCTTAAAGGTATTTTACCATGAAAAGAACATATCAACCCTCAAGACGTAAGCGCGCCAACAAACATGGCTTCCGTGAACGTATGAGCAGCAAAAACGGCCGTCGCGTGTTAAACGCACGTCGTGCTAAAGGTCGTCACAAACTTTCAGTTTCAGACGAAAAAGGAGCGAAGTAATATTCATTTCCTGTATCGGATACTAAGAATAACGAACACGGCAAGTAGATATTGTCTGCACCTGTTCGTTATTCCTTATTCCGAAAATTAAGTTCATCTCGCTATGGCAGCACACGCCTTTCCGAAAGTAGAGCGGCTAAAAAGCCGTAAGATTATCACTACACTTTTCGACAAAAATCAATCAAAATCTTTTAGTCAATATCCAATGCGAGTCGTTTGGATCGAAAATGACGTTGTGCCACAATCGGTGCAAGTTGCTTTTTCTGTACCCAAACGTGCCTTCAAGCGCGCTGTGGATCGCAACCGTATTCGCCGCATGATGTCCGAAGCCTACCGTTTGCATAAAACGCCACTATACGAAGGACTCGCCGAGCGCACGCCCAACTATTCCCTCATGCTGATTTATGTTGCAAAAGAAATACTACCTTATACAACTATCGAGGAGTCTATGCGTTCTTTGATAAGGCGATTTGTGAAGTTTTCGTAAGTGGGTGCATTTTTGTAGCTACGAATTTATTCGTGGTAAAGCAATAAACAATTGGCAATAAGCAAATTGTATATTGTTTATTTTAGTTTGCCAATTGTAAATTGTCAATTGCTTATTGAAAACACTTTTATGAAAAAAATAATACTTTTTTTATTGTTTAATACATTGATAATCAACGCAATGTATAGTCAGCGTGTGTTGCAGATTGAAAAAACCAATTCGCTCCGAACCCGTAAAATATTTCCTGGCACAACGCTGACCTTTCATATTCGAGGCGCGCAAGCATCTGAGTGGCGCACCGAAACCATAGAAGAAATTATCCCTGAGCGCGGCGTATTCATCACCGAAATTGGCGAAGTAAAAGTGGCGGACATCGAAACTTTTCGTTATCGACGTGCTTGGCCAAAATATTTGTCGGCTTCATTTTATTCGTTTGGCACATCGTTTTTTGTTTATTCGGGTGTGGCGACTTTATTCAAATTGCAGCCTTATGACAAGCAACTTTTTATAGTGCCAGCCATTGCATACAGCGTAGGATTTATTTTATCAAAATCTTTTAAATACAGAAAAGAACATTTTGGAAAAAACAAACGTTTGCGACTCTTGGATTTAGATTTTACACCCCGAAATTAAATTGACTTTTGTTGTAACAAAATAGCACGTTTTGGCGTTTATTGGTTTGGTATTTGAAGCGATACGAAAGTATTAAAATTATGAAAAAGAAAAAAATATTAGCTCTAATTGAAACATCACTTATTGCGCAACAAGAAATCAAAATAAGTTCTTTAGAAAGTGAAAATAAGTTTGGATTTGTGATAGGTTATACTGATAAATATTTACTTTATCAAGAAGTTGCTGATTTTGAATTCGATGGATATACCGCAATAGCGATTGATAAAATTAATAAAATCGAGTCGAATTTGTTTCGTGAAACAACCACTCGAATCATGAAACTTGAAGGTGAAATGTCAAAGTTTGGCATCACTTACGATGTTGATTTGACAAATTGGCAAACTATATTTGAATCTATCAAAAAAGAAAAGGCATTTTCGATTGTTGAAGGCATAGACAAAAAAGGAGAGCTATTTTCAATTGGAAAAATAGGAGAAATCAAGCAAAAGAAAGTTGAATTGATAGATTTTGATGCTAATGGTGTTTATTATAAATATCCTTCCATCATAAAATATAAACACATAATACAAGTTAGATTTGATAATCGATATGTAAATGTATTTCAAAAACATGCTCATTTTGAAGAAAACGAAGCAGCAGAAGTAGTAAAACCTTAAAAATAAATAAATTTTAAAATAAATATATGTCACAACATAATTCAGATGTAGCAGCAGTAGATGCGTTAGCGAAATCGTATAAAGAACTTTCGGCTGAGATCGGGAAAGTAATCGTAGGTCAGCACGATGTCGTGAAAGCGGTTATTATTTCGTTGTTCAGCAACGGTCACAGTTTGTTGGTGGGCGTGCCAGGTTTGGCAAAAACCTTGCTCGTGAGTACCATCGCCGAAGTGTTGGATTTGGAGTTCAAACGCATACAATTTACACCCGATTTGATGCCTTCGGACATCATCGGTACAGAGATTTTGAACGAAAATCGTCAATTTCAATTCAATAAAGG
>JAYUJV010000225.1:0-3141 GCA_043764975.1 Saprospirales bacterium | reverse complement strand
TTTACGACGCGAGTCGATACAATATATGGTGTTTCGTTTATGGTTTTGGCGCCAGAACATGAGTTGGTGAGCAAAATAACGACTGCCGTACAAGCCGATGAAGTGAAACAATATCAAGCATGGGCGGCGAGCCGAAGCGAATTGGAGCGTCAATCAGAAGTGAAAAAAGTGACTGGTGCATTTACGGGTGCATATTGCATCAATCCGCTGAATGGCGTAGAAGTGCCGATTTATATTGCAGATTATGTGTTGGCTGGTTACGGAACTGGCGCTGTGATGGCCGTACCGAGTGGTGATCAACGCGATTGGAGTTTTGCAAAACATTTCAATTTGCCGATTATCAGAATCCTCGATGAGCAAAAAAATATTGATACCGAAGCCGACAATACAAAAGAAGGCACTTACGTTAATTCGCGCTTAATCAATGGTTTATCTTATAAAGTAGCGACTGAAAAGTTGATTGCTTACTTAGAAAAAAATGAAATTGGTAAAGGAAAAATACAATATCGCTTACGCAATGCCGTATTTAGCCGCCAAAGATATTGGGGCGAGCCAGTGCCAATTTTTTGGAAAAACGGTTTACCTTATCTCATAAAAGAAAGTGAATTGCCTTTGGTTTTGCCGAGCATCGATAAATATTTGCCAACGCAAGATGGCGAACCACCTTTGGCGCGCGCCGAAGATTGGAAATATTCGGACAGCGATGGCAACCAACACGATTACGAACTTTCGACCATGCCAGGTTGGGCGGGTTCGTCATGGTATTTTTACCGATACATGGATCCGAAAAACAATAAGACTTTTGCTTCTAAAAAAGCAATTAATTATTGGCAACAAGTCGATTTTTATGTGGGTGGCAACGAACACGCAGTTGGTCACTTGTTATATAGCCGTTTTTGGAATCAGTTTTTGCATGATTTAGGCGTTGTGCCTGAGCGTGAATTTGCGAAGCGATTGGTCAATCAAGGTATGATATTGGGCAGAAGTTTGTTTTTGAACTTAACATCGGGTCGAAAAATCCACGTTGATGTCAATTTGGCGAACGAAAAAGACCAATTGAGCCAAAAAGCGTACTCGAAAATGATAAAAGGTGACAATCGTTTTGAAGGCATTAACATCAAAAAAGACATAAAATGGGAGAGCGATGAGCAAGGCAATAGCTACACACAACTCACTGCTGAGGTCGAAAAAATGTCAAAATCTAAGTTCAATGTCGTGAATCCTGACGAAATGATTGCGAAATATGGTGCAGATTGTTTCCGAATGTACGAGATGTTTTTAGGCCCATTAGAAGATTCAAAACCTTGGAACACAAACGGTATTTCGGGCGTGCAAGGCTTTTTACGTAAGTTGTGGAGCTTGTTTTATGATCCGAATAACGACAAATATTTGGTAACAGATGGCGAGCCAACCAAGGAAGAATATAAGATATTGCACACCTGTATCAAAAAAATAAATGAAGACATCGAGCGCTTGTCATTCAATACCTGCGTGAGTACATTTATGATTTGTGTCAATGATTTGAAAAAAATAGCTTGTCATAAGACCTTGATATTAAAAGAGTTAGCAGTATTGTTAGCACCATTCGCACCATTTATGAGCGAAGAAATACACGAGTTATTGGGCAGCAAAACGTCTGTTTTTGATGCTGAATATCCGAAGGTTAACAACGCGTATTTGGTTCAAGATTCGATTGCTTATCCGATCGCGATAAACGGCAAAACGCGCCAAGTCATTGATTTTGCAGCTTCAATGACCAAAGAAGAACTCGAAACCGAAGTGCGCAACATGGAAGCGCTTGTGAAGTATCTCGACGGTAAAGAAATCAAGAAAGTAATCGTGGTGCAAGGCAAAATGATTAATATTGTGATATAGAACTGGTTCTTTTATTTTTTCACTTGGTTTTACATTAATGAGAAAGTTTTTGCGTTATTCTAAAAGTATTAAGTAAATCAGTATTAAGTATTCAAGTTGAGATAACTAGCTATTATTCAATTACTTAGGTATCATAACAACTGCAATACTAAATACTTGAATACTTAATACCGTTGAAAATTTGAGTATAAAACTAGAATCTTGAATTTGAATTGCTTAATTAAAAATGAACCCGAACTATGAAACAAAGCGTAAAATATTTCCTATTTATATTGTCATTGGTTTTAGGCGGCTATAGGTTGTATAAAATGGTATCGAAAGCGAATCAGAAAAAAGACCATGAATGGTTTGAGCAACGAGAAGTCGTGAGCCAAAAGATAACTGATGTACAAATATCGAATGAAGCAATATACGAGGAAATGGAAATAGTGATGGGCGTGTTGAAGACTTGTCCAGAAAATAAAAAAGAGAAATTGAATCAAAAAATGGATTCACTAAATATTCGTTTTCAAATGAATGAAAAGGTGGATAAACAATTAATGCAAGAGCTAACTGAAATAGATAGGCAGCGAGATAAAATATCATTTTGGTAAAATATGAAATACCTCAACACGAAATTGTTGAGGTATTTTTTTGTTTTAAATTCAAAAAAAATATTTATTATCTTAAATATTATATTTTTAATAAATACATTTTAACAAAATAATATTTTATATATTTTAACAAATATTAATTATTCAGTTTTAAAACGCTATTTTTTAATAATTTTATTAAAATAAGTATTGACTTTTATTTTAAGAATGATTATCTTTGAATCATCATTGATATTGATGAAAAATGATAAAAAATGTAACGCTATGATGAATGAAAACGTGGCGTCTATCATGTCAAAAAACTTGATAACGCTCAATGCAAACGACAATCTGACGGCTTTGTTGGAGGTCATGAAACAAAATAGAGTACACCATTTCCCTGTGGTGGAAGGCAAAAAATTGGTCGGCATCGTAACCACTTGGGATTTGTTGAAGCTCAATCGCCGATTCGAGGATTATGATGCTATAAAAGTATCGGAAGTGATGACTCGAAAATTGGCTTATCTCAACCCAGGTGATCCGATTGGTTCTGCGGCAGAGGTATTGCTCAAAAACTATTTTCACGCCATACCGATTGTCGATGACGAACGTAATTTGATTGGTATCGTTACCAATTTTGATATTTTGAAATATGAGTATTTGAAAGAATATCCGAACGAACGTTTGGAATAAA
>JAYUJV010000224.1:0-1113 GCA_043764975.1 Saprospirales bacterium | reverse complement strand
ATAGCACGACGGTTCAGTTCGAGAGTTACGGCGGCGATTGTATGATACAACTCTTTGATAATCAAGGACATTTGTTGCGCCTCGTTACACAAGGCGATTACGACAAAGGCCAATATAGCTCAAATGTAGATATGTCAGACTTGCCAGCAGGTATGTACTATATGCGTTTCCAAAATAATGCTTTGCAACAAGTAAAACCTGTCGTGAAAATTCGATAAATACTTTTGAATTAAAGAAATTAAAATAATGAAAGAAATTAAGATAATAGTCTGATTATCAGCTGTTTATATTCTGAATGAAAGAAATTAAAATAATAGTCTGATTATCAGTTTTTTATATTTTTAAAATCTTTTTAATTTCAATAATAATCATAAAAAAAGGCTTCGCGAACGCGAAGCCTTTTTCGTTTTTTATATAAAACACTAATCTGCAATATCAAACTTTGGCAACACCATATCCATGGTTTGGTCGTCGCCTTTTATGTAGCCTCGGCGGAGTTTGTAGCCGTAAGCTGTGCCAAAAAGTGTCCAATAACTTGCCGTAAAACCACCGCGCACATCACTGATGACATCATAAAGCGGGACATTGAGCTTGCGCTCTATCATTTTTACAAGTATTTTGCCACGTATTTTGGATAAATTAGTCAATTTACTCTCAAATTTATCTTTCAATTCGCCTTGCAAACGATGAATGTGGCCGCGGCGTTCCCACCAACCCATGGTTTCGGTCACGCGCTGCACTTCTTTATAAATCCTGACCGCTTCGGTCGCATAAGGATAAACATCGTTGGCGCAACGGAGATAATATTTGTACTCACGCTCGGCATCGCCTGATTTGAAGATTGGATCTGCCACAATCACGATTTCATCGTAAGTGGCTACGCGCATCGTGTCTGTACCGACAATCACGAGTTCGTATTTGGATATGTCTTGCGCTTGCACCTGCACGAGAGCAAAAAGACAAAGGACTAGACTATAAATATATTTTGACATTTTCGCTGTTTTGATTCAGTTATTTTATACAAATATACAGTAAAATCTGGAAAATGTATGGTTATGCTAATGTTAAAGTTTTGGGGTTTTTAGTTATGAATTTTTTAATGCCTTTTTATGT
>JAYUJV010000223.1:0-1115 GCA_043764975.1 Saprospirales bacterium | reverse complement strand
TCTTTCTAAAAGCTAATTTTAAACAAAAAAATCGAAGATTTTAATGCTCTTACTCTGCGTTCTCTGCGTCTCTGCGTGAAAAAACAATTACCGAAGGTAATTAGAAAATGCAAAATGGAAACTGCTGGCAAACGTTTTGTAAAACAGTCGAAATCTTGCATTGTCATCATTTCTCAACAACTCAACAATTTTACCAAAATTACACTGCAAATTTATCTTTCAATTTCTTTTTCAAAACAGCCATTTCATCACGATATTGAGCAGCTGAGATAAAGTCTAAATCTTTGGCGGCAGCGCGCATGCGTTTTTCGGAGTCCGTAATCATTTTTTCTAATTGCGTTCGGCTTGCATACTCGATAACTGGATCTGCTGCGATGCGCAATTCATCGGATTCTACATAAGCCAACGGCTGTCCACCACGAATATCCAAAATCGAACTTTTTTGCATAATCTCCTCTTTTGACTTTTTGACGGTCATCGGCGTGATGTTGTGTTCGATGTTGTACGCCATCTGTATGCTACGACGACGGTTGGTTTCATCTATCGTTTTGCGCATCGAATCGGTTACTTTATCGGCATAAAAAATAACCAAACCATTCACGTTACGAGCTGCACGACCAGCAGTTTGGGTCAGTGAGCGTTCGTTACGCAAGAAACCTTCTTTGTCGGCATCGAGGATTGCTACCAACGAAACCTCAGGTAAATCCAAACCTTCACGAAGCAAATTGACACCGATCAAGACATCAAATTCGCCTAAACGCAAATCGCGTAGGATTTCTACACGCTCCATCGTATCTACTTCGGAGTGAATATATCGACACTTAATGTCGATTTTAGTCATATATTTCGCCAATTCTTCGGACATGCGCTTGGTTAAAGTCGTGACCAAGACGCGTTCGCCGCTTGCGATACGCTTTGAGACTTCGTCCAGTAAATCATCGACTTGGTTCATGCTTGAGCGAACTTCTATCGGCGGATCCAACAACCCAGTCGGGCGAATCAATTGCTCGACAACCACGCCTTCGGTGGTTTCGAGTTCGTAATTACTTGGCGTGGCGCTCACATATATCACTTGGCTCACAAGGCTCTGAAACTCATCGAAGTTCAAAGGTCTG
>JAYUJV010000222.1:0-3149 GCA_043764975.1 Saprospirales bacterium | reverse complement strand
CGTGACGCCACATCGCGCGGCACTAAGTTACCGAAAGCTGGGTAACGACGCTCCAAATAATAATCTCTATCTGCTTCGGCAATGTCATTGCCTTTTTTTGTTCCATCTTGAAGTGCCTTGGCATCTTCTTTTGTTTTTGGCACCCATATACGACCGTCATTACGCAACGATTCGGACATCAAAGTCAATTTTGACTGGTGATCGCCACTGACTGGAATACAAGTTGGGTGTATCTGCGTAAAACATGGATTGGCAAAATAGGCACCGTTGCGGTGTGCTTTCCAAGCCGCTGTAACATTACTACCCATGGCATTGGTAGAAAGATAAAATACGTTACCGTAACCACCAGTACACAAAGCCACTGCATGACCAAAATGACGCTCCAATTTACCTGTTATCAAATCACGTGCAATAATACCACGCGCTTTGCCATCAATCATAACGACTTCGAGCATTTCGTGACGTGCGAGCATTTCTACATTGCCGAGGGCAACTTGGCGTTCGAGTGCGCTATATGCGCCCAATAACAATTGCTGACCAGTCTGACCAGCTGCATAAAACGTGCGCTGAACTTGTGTGCCACCAAACGAACGATTGCTCAACAGTCCACCATATTCGCGTGCAAAAGGTACGCCTTGTGCTACGCATTGGTCAATGATACTTGTACTGACCTCTGCCAAACGGTGTACATTGGCTTCGCGTGCGCGATAATCGCCACCTTTTATAGTGTCATAAAATAAACGAAAAACGCTATCGCCATCATTCTGATAGTTTTTAGCGGCATTGATACCACCTTGCGCCGCAATAGAGTGCGCACGACGTGGACTATCCTGAAAACACAAGGCCTTCACTTTGTAACCTAATTCGGCAAGCGTAGCGGCTGCCGAAGCACCTGCCAAACCTGTGCCAACCACTATGATTTCCAACTTACGTTTGTTCGCTGGATTCACTAAGTCAACGTGACCTTTATAATCTTCCCATTTCGATTCGAGTGGGCCTGCTGGAATTTTTGAATTTAATGCCATATCTCTATATTTATTATATTAAGTACTTTTTGAAATAGTTGATAAAGTGGATTTATATAAAAAATCTTTGTAACTATTTAGCAATTCAGCGAAAAAAGTAAAATTGATAGCTTTTGCTAAAATTTACTACAATTTGCAATAAGCAACAAGCAAAATTTGCCAATTGTTTATTGCTTATTGAAACAAAAAATACCTTAACATACAACTTTACTGAATCTTTGACTGATGCCTAAATATTTATAAATTTTATCCTTTATATAAATGCCTAATTTGATGTTTTTGTTTATCTATATCTTCAAAAATTGTACGTTTTTTTATTTTTTATTTTACCCAACCCATATAAAACGCAATCGGCATACTTGCAAACGCCAACGGCACAAGGATAGAAAAACCGTAACCCGCAGCCATGATGAGCGGCGTATAACGTTTGTGATTAACGCCCATTGTCTGAAATGCGCTTTGGAATCCATGCGCCAAGTGATATGCCAACGACAACACACCCAACACATATATAATAACAACCCACAATTGACCCTCAAAAGTTTGTTTCATTTTTAAAAACAAGTTGTGGTGCGGTTTGCCTTCTATCAACACTTCTTCGAGACCTGTGATGCGTGATGGAACCCAAAAATGCGCTAAATGCAATACCAAAAACAACAAAATCAAAGTACCTAACAAACCCATTGAGCGCGAATACCATTTGCTAGTTGCATTACCTGCTTGTACCGCATATTTTACTGGTCGGCGATTGTTATTGTCTCTCCAAAGCATCAAACCTTGATAGATGTGCGCAAATAAACCTGCAAAAAGCCCCAACTCCATGGTACGAATAATGACATTTGAGCCCATGAAATGCGCTGTGATATTGAACAATTCGCCACCATCGTTTGCAAATATGCAAGCGTTGATGCCGCAATGCACCATCAAGAAAGAGATTAAGAAAAGACCCGTAGCGCCCATTAAAAATTTACGACCTATCGAAGATGATAACCAACTCATATTTATAGTATTAAAAAATCTATGTTTTATAGATTAATCAAGTGAAAAAATGTAAGTAACAAGTCAAAATAGTCAGTTAGTCTTTTTTGTCAGTTAGTCTTTGATAAACAAGACTTTACAAGACTATAAAACTACACTAAATTAAATCTTATTACTTATTTATTTTAAATTAAAATCAATGTATTTGCAAAGCATTTCTATGCTATCAAAATACTCTCCAAATTATTATTTTCTTTTTTAAAGATTTTATCCACAAATATATTGACAAAAGCATAAAAAATACGATTCTGCACGAATAAAGTCCTTTATTTTAATTTATTTAGAATAATTCTAATTAAAATTATCTTTTTTAATAAAAAAATGGATTTTTAAAATGGAAAAAATTACTTTGATTTTGAGTATTAGGGGTGATACAAGAAATAAGATACCCAAATTTTAGGAAGTATTTTGAGCCAAGACAAGGCACAAAAAATGGGGTGTAGCAGGGCTACATACTGTTTTTTGTAACGCAGTATTGGATCAAAAGACGAGTAAAATCGGGTATATTATTTTTTGAATCATCCCTTAAGGTTAAACTCTATATTTTAGGTGCAGCGCATCGTTCTATTTATTTTTTTCATTATTTCATAAGAGAACGGTGCGCTGCACCTAAATAGGGCTCAAAAAATTAAAACAACTACCAAGAGTACGCCGTTCTACGCCTTTAAAACTCATGCTTTTTTTTGATATAAACAATTACATTTTACCACTCAAAACCATCAAATTCCCCTTGCGAACAATCAACCCTTCATCGACCATAAACTCTACGCAGCGAAGCACCATTGGGCGACGAATACTCGAAAACGTATCTACGATTTGCTCTATCGTCAAGTCATTTTTTGATAATATTTGACTTATCTTTTTCTGATAATTACCGTATTCATCGGCACTCAATTCGGCTTTGGCTTTGCCCAAACAGACATCACATACGCCACATTCGGTAGTGTCGGTTTCGCCAAAATACTCAATCAATTGTTGGCTTCGGCAAACGGCGTTTTCGGCATAAGCAATTGCTTTTTGTATGCGTTCGTGAAAGCGATTTTTACGAAAGTTAAACAGTTTTTGATCAAACGAAAGCGTCGAAAG
>JAYUJV010000221.1:0-8700 GCA_043764975.1 Saprospirales bacterium | reverse complement strand
TGGACAGTGATAAAGAATCAAGTGTAACTTACCAATATGGCAAATCATCATTGATTAGCGACAAGGCTCGCGTTATCAAAGGTGGTAGCTGGGCTGACCGTGCATTCTTTATGTCGCCAGGCGCTCGTCGTTACAAAGAAGAAGATCACTCAGATCGTTCTTTGGGTTTCCGTTGCGCTATGACGCGTACAGGTGGCCAAGTAAGCAACGATGACAATGGTGGTAAGAGTTTCAAAACGAAGCAAAAGAAAGTGAAAAGACGTTACAACTAATCACTGCCTTTCGGATATAGAAAAGTGCTTTTGGAGTAAACTCCAAAAGCACTTTTTTATTTTAATGACTAAAAGCTAATTTATAAATAAAAAAGATTTTAACTTTACATTGAAAAAATAAGTTACTAATGAAAATATTAAAACATTTACCGAAGTCGATACAGCTCATAAAGCGATTTGTGTTTAGCAAAAACAATGTAGCTTGTCCATGTTGCCACAATGAATTTGTGACGTTTTTGCCAACTGCAGGTCAATTTGCAAGGCCACACGCCGCTTGCCCTATTTACTCATCTTTGGAGCGCCATCGTATGATGATATTGTATTTGGAGCGTGAAACAAGTGTTTTTGAAGCAAAAAATATAAAAATATTGCACATTGCACCAGAGCCGCATTTATTCAATCGATTTTTGAAAGCACAAGGCAGCAATTATCATCCTGTAGATTTGTTTACAGGTAGTAATTATTATCCGCCGCCGACTGCAAATATGGATATTACAAATATAGGAGGCGAAGCGAATGTGTATGACGTAATCCTTTGCTCGCACGTATTGGAACATATCCCTGACGATACGAAAGCCATGAGCGAACTATATCGAGTTTTGAAACCAAGTGGATTTGCAATCTTGCAAGTGCCAATGGAAAAAAACCGCGCCAAGACTTACGAAGATTGGAGTATCACAACACCTGCTGCACGCGAAGTAGCTTTTTATCAGAACGATCACGTGCGGATATATGGCAATGATTATCAAGACCGATTGAGAAGCGTTGGTTTCGAGGTCACAATTGTGCCTTATACGAAGCAGTTTTCAGCATTAGAAAACTTTAAATACGGTTTTGACGTAGCAGAAGATATTTATTTGTGCAAAAAGATTTGAGTTATAAGTTACCGACACCTTTAAGGTGTCGGTAACTTCAGTTCAAAAAAAGTGTTGTAAATTGAAGATTTTAATTCAAAAAACAAGTAGAAGCTATAGAAATTATAAAGTAGAAAAGTATTTAAACAAATATTTTAATCAAATGATTAAAATATTTGTTTAATAAATAAAAAATCCTTAACTTTGTATTGTCAATAAAAACAACAATGGATATTAAGATAAACACAGCGCAAGATGCCGAGCAAAAGATAAAAGAGGCTGCGCGTAAAATTTTTCAGCAAAAAGGATTTGCAGCCACCAAAACACGTGATATTGCTGAAGAAGCAGGTATAAATTTAGCTTTGCTCAACTATTATTTTAGAAGTAAGCAAAAATTGTATGACCTTATTATGCTAGAATCAATTCATGCGTTTTTTGGAAAAGTAATGCCGATTCTGAATGATTCGACAACGACGTTGAAAGAAAAATTAGTGGTTTTTGTAGAAAATTATATTGATGTGATTAGCGAAAATCCTGATTTACCGATTTTCATTATCAATGGCATAAAGGATAATCCGAATGATTTTGCTGAAAAGCTGATATTTGTAAGTAGCTTAAAATCAAGTGTGGCAGTGCAGCAATTCATGGCAGAAAAAGAAAAAGGCAATATGCCCAATATTAATCCCTTGCATTTTATGATGAATTTGTCATCTATGGTTATTTTTCCGTTCATGATGAATCCGCTGATAAAAGCTGTAACACAAATCGAGCAAGTACAATTTTTGACATTGATGGAAGAACGAAAAAAATTGATTCCGATTTGGATTGAATCGATGCTTCGCTTGTCGTAACTTTTTTTATACTATATTTAATCAAATGTTTAAATCAAAATATTAAAAAAATATTAAAAATTATGCTACAAATATTTAAAAAAATAGCTTTTCCAAGTTTGGTATTGATGTCACTTGCTTGCAAAGAAACAAAAAGTAATTTTGATGCTACTGGTTCATTTGAAGCCGAAGAAATAATCGTGAGCGCAGAGCAATCGGGCAGAATATTACAATTCAATATCAGTGAAGGACAAGATTTGGCGGCCAATACTACCATTGGGCAAATTGATGTTTCTGCTTTGGGTCTTCAGAAAGAACAAACGAAAGCCAGCGTAGAAGCTATATCGAAGAAAACGAACAACTCAGCACCTCAAATTGAAATCTTGAAGGCGCAAATTTTGGCGCAAAAGAGCCAAAGCCAAACAATCAACCAGCAAATGTCTGTATTGGATAAAGAAATTCAGCGATTTCAGATTTTGGTAAATTCTAATTCTATTCCACCTAAACAGTTAGATGATTTAAAAGGTCAAAAATCTATTTTGGAAAAACAATTGAATACCACTCAAGAGCAAATCGGTGTCTTGAACGCTCAAATAGCTGCTGCAAAAGCCAATGTCGAGTTACAAAATACCGGTATTTTGAGTGAAATAAATCCCAATACAAAGCGAATTGCAATCATAGATGAGCAGATTGGGCGCGGTGTTATCAAAAATCTATTTGCAGGTACAGTATTAACCAAATATGCGATGGCTGGCGAATTTACGAATATCGGTAAGCCATTGTACAAGATTGCGGACTTGTCGAACATCATTTTGAGGGCATATATCACAGGTAATCAATTGCCATCGGTTAAACTGAATCAGAAAGTAAGCGTTTCGACTGACGATGGCAAAGGCGGCTACAAACAAACCGAAGGTACAATTACTTGGATTAGTAGCAAGGCGGAATTTACGCCAAAAACCATTCAGACGAAGGACGAACGAGCCAACATGGTGTATGCCATAAAAGTGATGGTCAAGAACGATGGCACTTACAAGATTGGTATGTATGGCGAAATAAAATTCAATTAAGATGGATGTCATTGTAAATAATATTAGCAAAACATACAACAAAGGCGAAATACTGGCAGTCGATGACGTTTCGTTTTCGGTCAAATCAGGCGAATTATTTGGCTTGATTGGCCCCGATGGTGCTGGCAAAACGAGTATTTTTCGGATGTTGACCACTTTGCTTTTGCCCGATAGCGGTCAAGCGAGCGTGAATGGCTTTGATGTCGTGAAGGACTATAAAGAAATACGAAAAAGAGTCGGTTATATGCCTGGCAAATTTTCTTTGTATCAAGACTTGACGATAGAAGAAAATTTAAACTTTTTTGCTACGGTTTTTAATACCACTATCAAAGAAAACTACCATTTGATAGAAGAAATATACGTGCAATTAGCGCCATTCAAAGATAGGCGTGCGGGTAAACTTTCGGGTGGTATGAAGCAAAAACTCGCACTTTGTTGTGCGTTGATACACAAGCCAACTGTTCTTTTTTTGGACGAACCGACGACTGGTGTTGATACGGTGAGCCGAAAGGAATTTTGGGAAATGTTGCAACGACTAAAACAACAAGGCATCACAATCTTAGTTTCTACGCCTTACATGGACGAGGCTACGCTTTGTGAGCGCATTGCACTGATGCAAAACGGAAAAATAATGTCTATTGATACGCCTCAAAATATCATGGATCAATATCCTGATAACTTATATGCCATCAAGGCTGAAAAAATGAGTCTGCTGCTAAAAGATATTCGGCTTTACGCCGACATCAAAAGCTGTAATTCGTTTGGTGAATATCATCATATTTCTTTTCAAAACGATTCGCCATTGATACAAGCTGATTTTTTTGACTATTTAAAAAATAAAAATCATCATATCGAATGGAAACAAGTAGCTGCGACCATCGAAGATTGTTTTATTAATCTAATGCTGAACCATGAATAGAGAAGTCGTAATCAAAACAGATAAACTCACGAAGCGATTTGGCGATTTTATAGCGACCAACGAAATTACTTTTGAGGTCTATGCAGGCGAGATATTTGGTTTTTTGGGCGCCAATGGTGCGGGCAAAACAACCGCTATGCGTATGCTCTGTGGCTTATCTATCCCTTCGTCGGGTACTGCGACCATTGCTGGCTTCGATGTGTATAAGCAAACCGAAGACATCAAAAAAAATATTGGCTACATGAGCCAAAAATTTTCGTTGTACGAGGATTTGACGGTCTTAGAAAATATCTATTTTTTTGGCGGCATATATGGTTTGAGCAACAAGCAACTCAAAGAAAAAAGCAATACTTTGATTGAGCAATTGGGTTTGCAACAAGAATCTAAAAAATTGGTTGGTTCGTTACCCTTGGGTTTTAAACAAAAATTGGCGTTTTCGGTGGCGATTATCCACGAACCAAAAATTGTTTTCCTCGATGAGCCGACTGGCGGCGTAGATCCTGTAACGCGCCGACAATTTTGGGACTTGATTTACGATGCTTCGGACAAAGGCATTACGATTTTTGTCACGACACACTACATGGACGAGGCCGAATATTGCAACCGAATCTCGATGATGGTCGATGGTGTAATCAAAGCACTCGATACGCCAGCAAACTTGAAAAAACAATTTGCCGCGCAATCCATGGACGATGTGTTTTTTGAACTGGCACGCGGAGCAAAACGAAAGGGGGATTAGTCATTTTTGTCAGCTAGTCATTGATAATCAAGGTTTTATGTTTTTAATAATGAATATATTTGTTTGCATCATCAAGATTATAAACCGCGATGGCCAATCGCATGTAGGGACAGGTCACGACCTATCCCTACGCGCAATGGCATCTTTTGTAAAACAATAAAAAAATCGCATCTCTTTTCTATAACAATACATTTGTGAAAACCATAATTATCCTAAATTGAAATTTTAAGATGAAAAATAACAATCAATTCATTTCTTTTGTACGAAAGGAATTTTATCATGTGTTTAGAGATAGCAAAACGCTGTTGATGCTGTTTGGTATGCCAGTTTCTATGATTGTGTTGTTTGGTTTTGCGCTATCGAACGAGATTAAAAATTCAAAAATTGTGGTTTGCGATTTTGCAAAAGATGAAGCCACAACGCGCATCATTAACAAGCTCGATGCAAGTAAAAGTTTTGAGATAGAAAAAACATTGCTCGATGTGAATCAAATCGAAGAGGCGTTCAAGACTGGCAAAATAAAATTAGCCATCGTGTTTCCGAACAACTTCAACGAAGACCTTTTGCATAGCAATAAAGCACAATTTCAAGTTATTGCTGACGCATCTGACCCGAATACGGCCAATACGCTGACGAGTTATGTCAATAATATTGTCATGGATTATCAGCGCGAAATCTTGAAAACGAACCAAATGCCTTATCAGATTGTACCCGAAATCCGAATGTTATATAATCCACAACTAAAAGGCGCAACCAATTTTGTGCCAGGCGTAATGGCCTTGGTTTTGCTATTGATATGCGTACTGATGACCTCGGTTTCTATTGTGAGAGAAAAAGAAAAAGGCACAATGGAGGTTTTGTTAGTCAGCCCGATGAGTCCGTTTTTGGTTATTGTATCCAAAGCGTTGCCCTATTTCTTTTTGTCTTTGGTCAACCTTACTTTTATTCTTTTACTGAGTATAAATTGTCTGGATATGCCGCTGAATGGTAGCCTTTTTTTACTGTATTTCGAGAGTAGTATTTTTATACTCACCGCGTTAGCCTTAGGTTTGCTTATCTCGAACAGTACGGATTCGCAACAAGCCGCTATGCTGATTTCGCTGATGGGTATGTTGATTCCGACCATGTTGTTTACAGGTTTTTTATTTCCGATAGAAAATATGCCCCGACCACTACAAATCGTGTCCAATATTGTGCCATCAAAGTGGTATTACATCATCGTAAAATCAATTATGATAAAAGGATTGGGCATCAAAGCAATCTTGAAAGAAACCTTGATACTGCTTGGCATGACCGTATTTTTGTTATTGGTAAGTCTTAAAAAATTCAAAATTAGATTAGATTGATATGCGAATATTATTATTTTTATTACAAAAAGAGTTTAAACAGATTTTTCGGAACAAAGCCTTGTTGCCGATGATATTTGTAGCGCCAATTATCCAGTTGTTGATCATGCCAATGGCTGCCGATTTTGAGGTAAAAAACATCAATATCGCAGTAGTGGATCACGACCACTCTACATATACTCAAAAATTGATAAGCAAAATAACGGCTTCGGGATATTTCAAACTGACAGATTATAGTGTTTCGTTTCCAGATGCTTTTCAGCAAATTGAAACAGATAAAGCAGATTTGATTTTGGAAATACCTGCTGGTTTTGAGCGAAATTTAGTAAAAGAAGGTACGCAAAAACTGTTTATTGCCGTAAATGCCATCAATGGTACGAAGGCAAGTGTGGGCGGCAATTATTTGAGTAGCATCATCGCCAGTTTTAATGAAGACATTCGGGTACAATTGCTGACTCCTGAGCGATTCGGCAAAGCGCCGAGCATCACATACACGTCTTCTAATTGGTACAATCCGCATTTCAATTATCGAATATTCATGGTGCCAGGCATATTGGTTTCGTTGGTGACCATGATCGCTATGTATATGTGTGCCTTGAATATCGTGAAGGAAAAAGAAATAGGTACAATAGAGCAAATAAACGTAACACCCATCAAAAAATGGCAATTTATACTCGGCAAACTCATACCATTTTGGGTGATTGGTCTGTTTGTGTTTAGCGTTGGTCTGTTTGGTGTCGGGCGCTTGGTATATGGCATTATTCCGTTGGGAAATATACCGATGTTGTATGCTTTTTTATCTCTTTTCTTGGTTGCATTGCTTGGTCTTGGGCTACTTATTTCTACTTATTCTGAAACCCAACAGCAAGCCATGTCCATCGCCTTTTTCTTTATGATGATTTTTATGCTCATGAGTGGCTTGTTTACGGCTTTGGATAGTATGCCCGATTGGGCAAAATCGGTGGCGCGCTGTAATCCTGTGACTTATTTTATAGAAGTGATGCGCATGGTAGTCCTCAAAGGCAGCGAATTTAAAGACATAAAATACAATTTTCAGGTCATCACCCTATTCGCTGTTGGGCTAAATGCGTGGGCGATTTTTAATTATAAAAAAACAAGTTGAGTCTATAATACAAAAAGGCTTCGCGAACGCGAAGCCTTTTTGTATTATAGAAATTAATTTTAAGTTAATTTCAAATCTAATCAATTACTAACTGACAAATTTGACCAATTACTATCAATATTTTGTAAACAATCGAGTAGCAACGCCTGATTTTGTACTTATTTTTAAAACAAAAATACCATTTTCTAATGTGCTGATATTAATGGTGTTACTGCTATCATTTGTTTGCAAAAGCATACGACCTGTATTGTCATATATACTCAAACTTGTGATGTCGCTTACTCCAGAAATAAAAAGTGTAGCTGCTGCTGGATTCGGATAAACTTGAAAATCAGCATCGAGTATTGCCTCGTGAGCACTTATTGTAGGACTGTATTCAAATGCACCAATATCAATCTTACCATCAAGAATCCGATCTTTGCCAGTGATGTCTTTTTTCAGGACTTCTATACCGACAATCGTTCCTTTATCTATACAAGGTGATTTTGCTGCAAGGCTATACTTATCGCTACCTGTGCCACCTTTGCAAGGCGATGCGGTGAGCGCAATATTGTTATTTAAGCCTACCAATTTATTGATGCTTTCCATGGCACAAAAAGAAACCTTCGCGTTGGTGTCAGAATCATCTATGTTACTGATTCTTCCTGACGAAGTCGTATTATTGTAAGCAACACAATTGACTATTTCAGTACTTGCAGAAGCAGCAAGGCCACCAATTGAATAAGACTCATCAGTAGTTACTTTATTATCCACAAATGTACAGTTATATATTTTTGATTTTGAATTCGCACCAAGCCCACCAGCATATTTTGCAGCGTTGCCTGCAAATACACAGTTGATAAAAATATCATTAGTAGATAAAACTCCGCCACCGCCACTAGTTGAGCTTGTTCCTGTTATTTTGTTGTCTAAAAAATAGCAATTTCTATATTCTCCGCCAGCACTTCTTACTGCTCCGCCTTGGCCATCTGAAGTTCCATTTGCTTTTGCTTCATTTCCTTGGAAAGTACAGTTTTCTATATAAATTTTTCCAAAAGGAGAATATACATTCATACCACCACCCCAAGAATAATCGTTTTTATTGATGTATCCATTGACTATATTTAGCCCCTTGAAATAAGCCTTATCAAAAGGAAGATTAACATCAAATATTTGACAAACCTTGTTACCATCAATCGTAACCGACCCCATGCTACTCCCATCAATATTTATTGGTTTATCAATTTTGATAGTGACAAACAAGGTAACTTTTTTTACACTAAATGTAATGGTATCGTTACTTGTGGCAACACCTACAAAGTATCTTAACATACCAATGGTAGGAGAACTTGTGTGATCGCCAGCAGAAGTAACGATTAGCTTATTGGCACGAACAGAGCCTACAAATAGGCATAACATAAAGAATTGTAAAAGTACTTTTTTCATAATTTTTTTAATTTTAAATTAGGTTAATAAGTAGTCGAGTCTAAATAAACGAGGTTAAAAAGGTTTGAAATTGATGTTGAACTCAGTACCAAAATTTTCAAAAATAAGCTCAATTTTGTCTG
>JAYUJV010000220.1:0-3160 GCA_043764975.1 Saprospirales bacterium | reverse complement strand
CCTTTTCTATTCAAATTTTAAACAAAAGTAATGCCTTTTTTAAAAAAATGATAAAAAAAGCTAAACTACTTTCTGAATTTCATAAATAGATGTCAATTTTGACATGCTTTGTCCAATATGCGTTACTTAACGAATATTTTATAAGCACAAAGCTGTAGCGTTTTAAACGCTGACAGCTTTCGGAATATAGGCAAAATCAAATATATTTTAAATAATGAAAAACTTAAAACATTGATATTGAATATTTTTTTAAAGTTTAAAGTCAAGATTTTACAAAACGCTTCAAATTTTGTTTATTTTTGCCAATTCATACAAAATTGAAAATTAAACAATGGCAAAGAAAAATATAGAATCAAAAGCTGTTTATCAAAAAACAGATTACGCACCAAAATTAGTGACAGACAGCACCTTGCGTCAAGAGCAAATTTCGGACAATGACGGTTTTTTACAAAAAATATTTTGGGCCTTGAGCGCAATTATTGGCATGATGCTCATTGCATTTAGTTTCAAAAGCGGCGTAAATGCCGACGATGCTTTCCAAGTCGATTACTCCGAAAAGTTGATAAAATGGTACACTACGTTTGGTAGCGATACGTCAGCATTGAACATCGAAAGAGGCAATATGCACTTTTATGGTGGCTTTTTTGAAGTCATTGCAGGTGCGTTTAATCATGCTATCGGTCGCACGCCCGATATGGCAAGTTACCACGATACACGCCACGTTTTGATTGCTTTATTCGGACTAATGACCATCATTTTCACAGCCTTATTAGCAAAAGAAATCATGGGTTGGAAAGGTGGAATCCTCGCTTTATTATTCGCATCATTCGCCCCATATTTTTTCGGTAATGCCTTAATGAATCCAAAAGATATTCCGTTTTGCGCAGGTTTTGCGGTAGGAATGTATAGCGTTTATATGCTTTTGCAGCAAATGCCAATTGCTCAAAAACGCTTCGTTATAGGCGCAATATTAGGTATTGTGATGGCATTTGGAACACGTGCAGGTGGTTTGTTGTTAGTCGCTTATTATGGCATATTTGCATTGGTTCATGTGGTATTAAAAAATGGATTAGGTGATTTTTTTAGCAATAAAAGTTTATTGATTTCATACATTAAAACGTTTTTAATCATCGTCATTGCTGGCTATTTCGGCGCACTATTATTTTGGCCTTATGGCTTGATTAGTCCATTAAAAAATCCATTTACGGCATTGAGCGAATTTGAAGCCTTGAGCATCAAAATTCGTGTCTTGTTTGAAGGCAACGCGGTCATGTCAAACAATTTGCCTTGGTATTATCCGATTTCGAGCATCATTCGCTCTATACCTTTATATGCGTTGCTTGGTTTGGGATTGAGTTTTCCGTTGTCATACTTTTTATGGAAAAAATATAGTCCAGTTGGCGTATTTATGGCGTTTTTTGTAGCCATATTTCCTGTATTTTATGTCATCTTGAAACACAGTATTTTGCACAACGGCTGGCGACACTTGTTGTTTGTTTGGCCAGGCATCGTGTTGCTATCTACTATGTCGTTTATGTTCCTAAAAGATTGGTTGGCAAAGCGAAATGAAAACGCAAGTTACGCTGTTTATGCTCTTGCAGGCTTGCTGATGATTATGCCGTTGGTGCATATTTTCAAAAATTCGGCTTATCCATATATTTATTACAATGAAGCATTTGGCGGCGTAAAAGCTGCATTTGGTCAATACGAAACCGATTATTGGGGCGTTTCTGTCCGTAAAGGCGTTGAATATCTCGAAGAAAAAGGCGTATTAGGTTCGGATATGCAACCTGTGACAGTTGCTTCATCTATGGTGTATGCGCTCGAAGCCTATACGCACAAGTATGATGCAAAACCGCTCAAACGTGCTTATGTACGATACGCAAATCGTGATGAAAAACCTTGGGATTATGCCATTTTTCCTTCCCTTTTCGTGAGTGGAGAGCAAATCCGAAGCGGCAATTGGCCCATGAAATCGCAGGTTGTGCATACCGTCGAAGTAGATGGTGTACCAATTTTGGTAGTTATGAAACAAGACTCGGCACATTATGCGTTCAAAGGCGAACAAGCAATTAAGCAAAATGACGTAGCAAAAGGACTCGAATATTTCCAACTTTCAGTATCGCAATATCCTGATAATGAAGAAGCATGGTTCGGCTTGGCAAATTGTCAATTGGCAGCTCAAAATTATCCAGATTGCAAAAAAGCATTAGATAAAGCCTTGAAAATCAACCCTGTAAATCCAAATGTGCTGAACTTGATGTACGAATATTATCAGCGAACCAACAACAAAGGCGAAGCGGATAAAATTGCTGCACGGTTAAAAAAGTTGCAATAAGAACAATTTGCAATTGGCAATAAAAAATAAGTAATTGGCAAAAATGCAATTGAAAATTGAAATAAGTTGCATTTTTGCTAATTGTTAATTGTTTATTGAAATGAGAAATACAAAGAATTACGGTATTAATATTTTTTCGATGAATGCCTAAGTTTCCATAAAAACAACTTATGAATTATAAATTATTATTTACGACTTATCGTAATCGCTACACATTTGTCAAAAAGAATTTGGCGACCTTGTCTGAAAAAGGCTTGTTCGAGAATGCGCTCAATCTCGGTACTGGTGAAGGCGATTATGATCCGATGATTGCTGCTTTTTGTAAACGATTGACCGCTTGCGACATCAACGAACAAGATGTAAAATTTGCGCAATCACTCAACAATGAGTTCAAAAACATACATTATAAAGTCGAAAATGCTTTGGCTTTGACGTTTCCAGACGCCAGTTTTGACGCCTTAGTTTCAGTCGAAGTCCTCGAACACGTCGGACAACCTGCCTTAATGATCAAAGAAGTGAGCCGCGTCTTGAAGCCTAACGGTGTAGCCGTTATCACTTTTCCATCGCTTGATTTTCCAATATCGTATGATCCGATTAACCGCATTGCTGCTTGGTTCGGCAAAATCCGATTGATTGGTCAAGGCGCGTATGCTTTTGGTCACGATTACGTAGTGTCGCCGCGCGATTTTAGACAATGGGCAGCCGACAATCAGCTCGAAATCATTGCTGAACAAAATATGTCTGGATATCTCATCGGCTTGTTGGAGATGTATTGGACTGGCATTATTCAAAGTATTTTTAAGGTTAATTCAAAAAATTTGA
>JAYUJV010000219.1:0-3160 GCA_043764975.1 Saprospirales bacterium | reverse complement strand
TACTTTTCAAGGTTGTGTAGCTGATGCAAGCGGCAATTATGAATTGAGTGGCGCAATCAAGCCTGGTCGTTATTCACTTATTTTTAATTATGTAGGTTACAAAGCCTCAGTTGTGAGCGTGGAAGTAGCTGGCGATGGCGCTCCAATTACAGTTGATGCTGAATTGGGCCAAGATGCCATGAAACTCGACCAAGTGGTCGTGACTGGTTCTACAATTTCGGCAACAAGACGTCAGTTGGGTAATGCGATTACGACAATTGATGGCCAAGCGCTCGAAAAAGCGGGTACTGGTAATGCACTTGCGGCATTGCAAGGCCGTGTAGCTGGTGCGCGCATCACTCAGACTTCTGGCGATCCAGCTGGTGGTATCAACATCAACTTGCGTGGTATTCACTCTATTCGTGGTGGTTCAGATCCGTTGTATGTAATAGATGGTGTAATTGTAAGTAATTCGAACACAAGTGTTTCTCAAACTTCGGTAGATCCTGGTGCAGATGCGTCGATAGGTACTAACCGTTTGGCGGACATCAATCCAAATGACATCGAGTCTGTAAACGTTTTGAATGGTGCAGCGGCGGCGGCTATTTATGGCTCACGAGCAGCGAATGGGGTGGTTGTGATTTCTACTAAACGTGGTGTGAGTGGCAAACCAGTTATTACGATTGGTTCAAGCGTGAATTTAAATCAATTGCGCAAGCGCGTTTATATTTCAACTTATGGCAAGCAGTTTGGTTATGCGCCATTGCGTTTGGGTGTAATTACAAGTGTTTCGGCTGCAACTGTTGCTGGACTTGTAAATGGTAAGCCTGACGGCTTAACGCTTGACCAGGCGAATGCTGTAAAATATGATACAGTAAGACGTGATGGTGCATTAGCTTTCTTAACAAAAAATTTGGTTGATGTACAACGTTACGATTACCAAGATTATATTTTTCAAGATGCACTAGGTACAGATAATTATATCAATGTGGCTGGTGGTAATGAAAAAACTAAATATTCGGCAGGTTTTTCATACATGAAAAATTCAGGTATTATAAAAGGTACTGATTTTTCTCGTTTTGCTTTGAAGTTAAACTTGGATCAGCAATTATCTAGCTGGGCTACTTTGTCATTGGGTACAAACGTAATCAGAAGTTTTGCTAATGAAATGCCAAACGGAAACGTATTTTTTAGTCCAATAAATGGTGTTACAATTACAAATAACATCTGGAAAGCGGATGAATTAGACGGCAATGGTAACTTGAAAGCAGTAGAGCCAACGCGTATAAATCCAGTTTCGACAGTTTCTACATTTAAGTTTAATCAGTTGGTAACTCGTAATATCTCTAATGCAAAGTTGAGTCTTTATCCATTGAGAGGTTTACGTTTAGATATGATTGCTGGTTTAGATGCCTTTTCACAATTGGGTCGTCAGTATATCCCAGTTTATCCTTATGATGGTGTAGGTACTGCAAACTATCCGAATGGATTTGCGGCAACTGTAAACAATTTGTCATTCAACTACAACAATGACATCAATTTAACTTACGAAAAAGCATTTGGTAAATTTACATCTGCTACGGTTGCAGGCTACAACTACCAATATAGTCAAGCGGATTTCACTTCATCAAGTGGAGAAGGTCTTGCGCCAGGTATTGTTACCTCAAATGGTGGAGCAGTTCGTTCAACTGGATACGGTTTAGATCGTTTTTCAGTGAATGGATTTTTTGCTCAAGAAACTTTTGGATTCAATAATAGTTTATTTTTAACAGTTGCAGGTCGTGTGGACAATTCATCAAAGTTTTCGAAAACACAAGGCAATCAATTTTATCCAAAAGCATCAGTAAGTTATGTTTTATCTGACCTTTGGAAAGGCAAAGGCATTGAAAAAACATTGTCATCAGTAAAATTACGTGGTTCATTTGGCGAAGCTGGTGGTTTGACATCAATTGGCTCTTATGATCGTTTTTATCAATTTGGTTCAACTGCATATTTAGGTAAGAATACATTGTTACCTGGTTCTCAATTGGCAAATCCAAGCGTAAAACCTGAGCGTACACGTGAACTTGAAGGTGGTGTAGATTTAGGTTTTTTCAACAACCGTTTGACATTATCAGTAAGTGCTTATGATCAAAAAATCTCTAGTTTGTTAGTAAATAGAGTCATTGCTTCTTCTGAAGGTGGAACATCTATCGTAAATAATGTAGGTGAAATGACCAATAAAGGTATCGAACTTTCATTGAATGCAAATCTTGTAAAAACAAAAAATTTCAACCTTGATGTTTATTCAATTTATAGCAGAAACAGAAACTTGGTTACAAATGCTGGTTCTCCGTTTATTGCTTTGAGTTCTTCATCTGGTGCGCCAGCGTATATAATACAAGGCCAACCTGCATCAGTATTTTTCGGTACTTATTACGCCAAAAATGCTGATGGCACAAATTTATTGAATGCTAACGGCTTGCCACAACAAGAAAAAGGCAGTACAAAAGTATTGAAGGAAGGCGAAACTGCGCCCGCAGGTGCTTATGTATATGGTACAACTTACTTTTTGCCAGAGCGTGATGCTTTAGGTCAGCCTAAAGGTACACCTTTATCTAAGGTAATTGGAAATCCAAATCCTGATTTTACTTTGTCATTTGGTACTAACTTGACTTGGAGAAAATTAAGTTTTGGCTTCTTGTTAGATGGTTCTTATGGTCAATCCGTATTCAATGCTGACCGTCGTACGCGTCAAAATGTAGGTATTGGTGATCTTGCTGAAAAAGAATTGAAAGGAGAAGTAAAGCGTGGTACGGTACATGCTAATGTTCCGATTCAAGAATATCGCGTAGAAAGTGGTTCTTACACAAAGTTGCGTGAGATTTCATTGTCTTATAATTTAGGTAAAATACTTCCTGGCATGACAAACTTAACAGTTTCAGCAATCGGTCGTAACTTATATTCTTGGGACACTTATGATGGATATGATCCTGAAACAAATGCAGGTGGTGTTTCTGACCGTCTTCGTGGTGTGGATTTCGGTAATGTACCGATTCCAAGAACATACCAATTTTCAGTAAAGGCAACTTTCTAAATTAGGTTTTAATTAAATTAAATAACTTGATATTACTAATGATTTAGTAATATTTTTAATCATAAATACAATGAAAAAAATAGGTTTATATCTTGCAGCCGCCAT
>JAYUJV010000218.1:0-8719 GCA_043764975.1 Saprospirales bacterium | reverse complement strand
AATGATTTTTATAATAATTATCATGATAAATCATGACAATCATTATAAATCAGCGTCCTATCCTTCTACGTTTTTTCTACAAATCAAAGTTGCTCCCTAGTTCATTCGGCATTTCAAAAATAATTATTCTCTTTATTTTGTTATTCAAAAAGTAATACTGAATACATTCGGTTTTTTTGAAATATTAAAGTATATTTGTATAAGCCTTTGTGAATATTAGATTCACTTCAAATTTATTTTTTTAATTTCAAAAACAATTTACAAAAACAATGAAAAAAGCAATGATTTTATTAAGCATTATGTTATTGGCAAATATCATAATAGCACAACCCAAACAAACCATAAAAGGTTCGGTCATTGATAAAGACACACGCCAACCTTTACCTGGCGCACAACTTTTAATCGCTGATATTCAGCCAGTTATGGGAGTTGCTTCGGACGAAAATGGTAATTTCAACATCAAAGATGTACCTGTCGGTCGCCACAAAATTGTCTGTTCTTACCTTGGTTATGCACCTTTTACGAGTGACAATATTATTTTAAGTTCTGCTAAAGAATTGGTTTTGAACATCGAACTCATCGAATTGGCAGTACAGCAATCTGAAGTAGTTGTAAAAGCATTCAAAGGCGCTGGCAATCGCGCTTTGAACGAAGCGGCAGTAGTCAGTACGCGCTCATTTTCGGCAGAAGAAACGCAGCGTTCGGCAGCTTCGGCGAGTGATCCTGCGCGGATGGCGATGGGTTTCCCTGGTGTGCAAGCCAACCGTGATAGCCGTTCTGACATCGTGATTCGAGGCAATTCGGGCATGGGATTACTTTGGCGATTAGAAGGTATTGATATTCCGAATCCGAATCATTTTGCGCGAATAGGGTCGAGTGGTGGTGGTTTGACCGTATTTTCGACCTCGATGCTTGCCAATTCAGATTTTTCGACTGGCGCATATCCAGCCGAATATGGCAACTCTTTTTCAGGTGTTTTTGACATGAAATTTCGTCACGGAAACCAAGAAACAACCGAAAGAACAGCAAAAATTGGACTTTTGGGTTTAGAATATTCACAAGAAGGACCGATGTCCAAAAAATCGAGAGCAAGCTACATCGTAAATTATCGCTATTCGACACTTGGTATTTTGAATTCTTTGGGTTTGCATTTGGTTGGCCCACGTACCGATAATCGTTTTCAAGATCTTTCGTTTAATCTTTATTTTCCATCTAAAAATGGAAAAAGTGTTGTCACGCTTTTTGGTATCGGCGGTTTGAGTAAAGAAAAGGAAAAAGCAGGAATTTTGACTACTTATTCAGAACGTCATGCTTACAATTTCAATACGAATATGGGCGCAGTTGGCCTAACTCATTTTTATCTTTTAGATGAAAAATCGTATTTAAAAACTACGGTTGCGCTTATGAATCAACTCATAACGCAAACCGATTATGATGTAAAAGCAATTGGCGACAGCACGCAACTTTCAAACGAACGCTATCAAGACGGAAGACTTTCTGTTTCGACTTTTTACAGCCGAAAATTCGATCCTACTTTTACCATGAAAATTGGTGCAAACATAAGTCGTTTGTTTTTTGATTTTTATAAGTATAAGTATTTTGTAAATACTATCGATGTTGGCGGTGGAATAAGTTCATCAGAATTAGCACCTAAAAATCCTTTTTTGACAGAAGTTTATACAACTTTTAGGTATTCGCCAACCTCAAAATTGACGTTTAATGCAGGTTTACATATCATGAATTTCAAGGTAAACAACTCAAAAGATTTGAGAAATAAGCAGCAAATATCGAAGACATCATTTGAGCCACGCTTGAATATGAAATACCAAATTGCTGATAATCAGTCGTTTAGCTTGGCTTATGGTCGTCATGCAAAGTTGTTGCCATTAGGTAATTATTATACTTACAACACAACCATTGCTGGGCCTTTATTTCAAAATACAAATTTAGATTTCATTTTGGCTGACCATTATATAGCCGCGTATGAGTATGTGTTGGGCAAAGGTGCGCGTATTCATGTGGAGGCTTATTATCAGCATCTGAAAAACGTGCCTGTCAGTGGAAATTACTCACTCATCAATAATATAACTGGTTTTGCGGATAGAAATTTAGTCAGCAAAGGTACAGCTGAAAACAAAGGAGTAGAGCTTTCGCTCGAAAAAAGTTTTGAAAAAGGTGCATTTTTTACGCTTTCAAGTTCATTGTATCGCTCAACTTATTCGGGCGATGATGGAAAAAAATACAGCACACAATATGATAGCCGTGTGCAAGCGAATTTTATAGGTGGAAAAGAATGGACGTTGAAGAAAAATGCTGTACTACAAATCGGTACAAAAATCATTTTCAACGGCGGTTTGCCACTGATTCCGATTGATAAAAATGCGGTACAAACCGATGGAGAAACACCAATTTTGGATTATACAAATCCATATTCGGAACGCAACAAAGCATATTTTCGTCCTGATTTACGCATAGCTTACAGAAAGAACAAAACAAAATCTTCCTATACGTTAGCCCTTGATATTCAGAATGTTGCCGCATATCAGAACCGAGACGGATTGAGCCGAGTGTATGATCCAACCTTAAAATCTTGGGTTTACAGAACTCAATCTGGCTTAGTACCAATTATTAGTTATCAAATAGATTTTTAAAAGTAGCACCGAATTTATTCGGTTTATACAGATTTTAAAAATCTAATTTTCATAAAAAAAAGCTACACATTGAACCTCAATGTATAGCTTTTTTTATTTATAAATAATTGAAAATCAGATAATTATAAAAAATATTGGTTCAAACTCTATGATAATGAATTTAATATGTTGTTAAATATGTCACTCCTACGGAGTTCAAAAACACATTATGGATTATACTTTTTTACCGACATGACATACCTAACGGCATTAAAAAAAACAAATAATGCCGTTAGGTATGTCATGTCGGTAACTATCATTAACAACCAAGATCAACAAAGCTCAGTATGAGCGACATATTGATTTTATACGTATATCTTTTCCTTATTATTGGAGTTGAACAAAAAAATTATTAATTTAATTCCCTTAATTATTTTAATTTCTTTAATTCCCCAAAGTGGCTAAGCTTTCCATTCTTCCAAATCTGGTTCTACGTAAAGCCATTTCACTTCGGGACAAGCTGAACGCAATTGAAGTTCAAAATCATTAATGAGTTCGCTGACTTGTAAGGCCTTCAAATGCGGTTCGCATTGGATTTTGACGCAAGCCAACACCTCGCCTGGGCCTTGTTGAATCGTGATACAATTGATTAATTTATTGATATTTGGGTGATCTATCGCAATTTGGGACGCTGTTTCTACAATAATTGAATCAGCACTTTCGCCGATTAACAATGATTTTACTTCAATAGAAAGAAAAATAGCTACCAATATCAACACAATACCTATTGCCAGTGAACCCAACGCATCGTATCGACCATCTTCGGTCAAATATGAGGTAATGAGCGCGAGCAAAGCCAAAATCAAGCCGACAACAGCGGCTGCATTTTCACCGAAAATCACAATCAAATCGCTATCTTTTGTCGCTTTTAAGTATTTGAAAAAACTCGTTTTACCTTTCCGAATGTTCAATTCAACAATATTTGAATACGTGGCATAGCCTTCGAGTGCCAACGAAAACAACAAAATACCAATGCCCCAAGCAATGTGTTCGACTGGTTCTGGGTGCATAAATTTATGAACACCTTCGTAAATCGAAAACAATCCTCCGACCGAAAACAACAACATGGCGACCATAAACGACCAAAAATATACCGAGCGACCATATCCAAGCGGGTGTTTCGCATCTGGTGGACGTTGCGCTTGTTTCACGCCCATGAGCAATAGCGCTTGATTGGCACAATCCGAAAATGAATGTATGGTTTCGGCTAACATCGCGCCAGATCTTGTCATAAATGCCGCAAAACCTTTGCTAACAGCGATTGCCAAATTGATAACTAAACTTTGAATAATGTGTCCCGTAGGATTGTGTTTGTCGCTCATAAATGTTTGATAATGTTAGGTTTATGTGTGTTTTTAAAATTTTAGATTATAATTATTATTTTAATTACCTTAATTTCTTTAATTGCCTTAATTTTTATTTAACCCCAAACTCCATAACCGTAAATGTATTCGGCACAACTGGTCTTCTAGGTCTTGGATTTTTTTCAGTCGGTTTTGGAGCTTCGCCATATTCAGCCGTAATGGTATAAAAATGAAGCGTTTTCGGATCTAAGCAAATAGTACGAGCGCCAATTTCTGTTTTGATATTTTCTAAAGCTACAAATTCAGTAGGAGATCTAACTTCAATGACGCTCAAAGTACCTTCGCCGTTTGAACTAATGGCACGTTTTGCAATTGGATCAAAAACAACACCGTCCACACGTGAACCGATTGGTAAACTGGCTACGATTTCGCCAGTTTCTATTTTTACAATAATCATCAATTGATTGTGACAAACACTGAACAACAATTGATTTTCGAGGTCAATTGCTAAGCCAGTTGGTTCTTCGCCTTCGCCAAGTTTGAAAGTATTTTTAATTTCAAAATTCATTGCATCGAAGGCTACAATCTCAGATTTGTCTTCTATATTGACATAAATTGTACCTTTATTGTCTGAAACAGCAGCTTCTGGATTACCCGAAAGTTTAATAGTTCTTACTACATCATTCGTTTCGGGATTAATCACAGTCACGCTCGCATCGTCATTATTGAACACAAAGATAAGATTTGAAAACGAATCAAACATAATTGCGTCAGGTTTTTTTCCAGTCGGAATCTCTTTTTCGACTTTAAAATCTTTGATATTAAAAACTGAAACGGTATTTGTCTGTCCATTTGTCGTAAATCCTTTTTTGTATTTTGCGGCTATCGCAATGCCATGTACGCCTTTTGTATCTTTGATAACGCCTATTTTTTTATGCGTTTCAGGATTCAACACTTCAACCTGATTGCCATGCGACACATATAATTGATTAAAAGTAGTGTCCACCATCAAATAATCCCAACCACCTTCTCCACCGATAAGGGTCTTTTTTAACAATTGATAATTCGGCATTTGAGCATTTAAAATATTGATAAACAATACATTAAATATAATAAAAATACTAATTTTTAGATTTGACATTGTCTTTCTTTAATTTTAAATATTAATTTTTAATAAATTTGGATATGAAAGTCCTACATATTTATTAACTTTTTTAAGTTCCAATTATTTCATAATTGAAGATAAAAGTAAAAGAGTGTAAAATTTTGAATTAATAAGTTTCAAAAATAGTAGTCAAAAAATAACAATTCAAAATCATTTTACGCGTTTTTCGTATTTTGATTTAGATACATTTTCCAAGCCAACAAGCCGCCGCCGCAAACAAAAATAGCATTGAGCGTGCCATGTATGGCGCGCATAAACGGAATTTGTAAAAAGCCAATTGGATACCAAAATCGAATGGCGTATAGGAATGCTAGCGTCATACTTACACACAATGAAAGATAAAGTATTGTAAATAAAGTATTTATATATTTAATTTTAAATGTTTTATTGAATTGATAAACAGCAAATGCCATACAAAAACCTGAAAGACTAACGCATACTGCCGCCAATATTTCTACAATATGACTTTGATACAATTGTGATAACGTAATGCCGAGTGCTGTCATCGGAACAGAAATAACGGCCATAATACAAGCCAATCGAGCTGATTTCGTATTTGAAAATCGAGCAATTAGTCCGCATAATAAAGTAAACATAAATCCTGCAAAATGGAAGTGAACTACCGTGAGTAACACAATTGCTTTATCGAAACCGAGTGGTTGCAATCCCAATCTATCTGCAAAAAGCCACAAAGTACCAACGATTAAAAACAGTTGAGCGGCTGTAATCGTCCATTCACTGATGCTGAATGTTAGATTTATGCCGTCCGCACTTTTTAAAAATAAGATGAGTGAAATCAAAACCCAAGGCACAACGAATGTTGCTGCTAAAAAACCTTCGGGCAAATGGATGGAAACCAAACTTAATATGGCAGCAATAGGCCAAACGTCGAGTATGAATTTCATATTTTCGTTCAAATCGTGTAATATCGAAAATCCGATCTGAACCATGACTAAGATGGCGAACAGCAACAGCAATCGCGCCCATACGTCCGATTGTGGATTGGCGAACCATAAGATGCTGACTATCAGCCAAATAGATAAGCCAACGAATACGCTTTTCGGATAACGAAATGGAAAAATATTTGAAATGTTCATAAAATTAAGGTAAATATTTATGTAGTATTTGAATAAACAGTAAATTTGGAACTTTCAATATTTTTAGTTTAATAAGCAATATACAATTGGCAAAAGACAACGTTTTTCGGCAAATTTGCTTATTGCTTATTGAAAATTGTACTGAATATTATACAAAGTTTTTAAAATTCCAATTTTTTCGAAAGGTATCTAAGTTGTTACCAATCCAGCTTGTTTTCTATTCGTTTCGACATATTTCTTCATAGCCAAAGCAGAATCTTTACGGAATTTATCTTGCAAATATCGAATCAAGTAATAACCAATTTTTGCAAATATATGTCTTGGTTTCGAGAATGCTTTTATGGTATAAATAACTTCTTCTTTTTCATTCATAGAAACTAAAAACAATTCTTCGCCGCTTTCTATGTGGCCTGGCAAAGTACCATAAGCAAAACCAAATTCGGTTTTGTTGTCTGTTACATACACGATTTTACAAGCGTTTCGCCACCAAAGTCCAAAGAATTTGGCGTACATCGCAACTGTTTCATTTACTTCGATGGGCGTGTTTTCTTTCAAAATCTTAGTCCAAAGAGCAGGAAACATTGTCCAAGAGCGAATGGCTTTTTTTGCTATTTCAAAATCTAAAACCCCTTTGCCAATTACGATTTCTAATGAATCATTGTCATACGTTTCAATGTTGTCTTTTAGTTTTGTACCGAACAACGGCGAATAAGTATAATCCAACGGTGCTTGTTTTTGAATAAAAGCTGTAGATTTTTGAATTGAAGGAATGTTAATCGAAATCATGTTTCATTTTTTATTGAAAATAATGAAAGTATAACAAATTGGATTGATGATTTGTTTTTGAAAGTAAAAAATATTTTAATTTATTTTATAAAATATTGAAGATCAATGAATTGGAAAATTTTAACCGTTTAAATTAAGTTTAGATATTAATATCTAATTTAGAAAAATCCGTTTTAATCCGTGTTTGCTGAAGGCATCAGTCAAATCAGCGTTCAAAATACACAACGTTTATAAACATAGCTAAATAGTTACAATTTTTTTACAATACCTCTATCGCACTTTCAAGATCATTCCACAACCAATCAACATCTTCTAATCCGATATAAAAACGGATAACTTTCCAAGAAATGGGCGTGTCGTTTCTGCCTTCGATGTTGTAAAAACCGATAGATGGCATCATTAAACTCTCGTGTCCGCCCCACGATACGGCCATCGTGAATACGTTTATTTTATTAACAAAGGCTTCCATTTGTTCAAATGTTTCGGCCTTGAATTGCACCGTAAACAAGCCGCCACAACCTGTCATCTGCGATTTAGCGAGTTCGAGTTGTGGGAAATCTTTATGAAATGGATACCATATTTTCTCTACTTTCGAGTGATTATCAAGCAAATCGATGAGTTTTTGAGCCGTTTCGTCACATCTTTTCATACGCAACTCAAGCGTACGCAATCCGCGAATAACCAAATTGGCATCGTGTGGCGAAATGATGCCGCCAAGCGTCATGTATTCACTTTCAAAAATCTTTTTTATCATCGCTTGATTCGCGCAAAGCGTTCCGACCACTACATCGCTGTGTCCGTTGAGGTATTTTGTGCCAGAGTGAATCACGATGTCAATACCCAACGTTGCAGGTTTTTGAAAAATCGGCGAACAACTACTGTTGTCTATAATACTGACCAAATTATGCTTTTTAGCAAGTGAAGCGCAAGCGCGCAAATCCTGCAAATCATAAAACAGTGTGTTAGGCGATTCGAGGTACAAAACGCTTGTGTTTGATTGTATCGCGGCTTCGATTTCGGCCATGTTTTTGCCATCCACGAAAGTCGTCATTACGCCAAAACGAGGCAATAGTTTTTGCAACAAAGCGGTCGTCCAACTATATGGCGAACGAACACATATTATATGATCGCCTTGTTTTACATTCGCAATGACCGCATTTGCAATAGCGCCACTTCCACTCGAAAATATGAGTGCATCGTCAGTTTGCTCCAAAGCGGCTACTTTTTTACGCAAGATTTGTACCGTGGGATTGTTTCCGCGCGTATAAACATGGTTATTGAGTTCGTCCGAAAATTTGGCGCGCATATCCGCCAAATCATCAAAAACAAAATTGCTACTTTGTATGACGGGCGTAGAAATGGCATTATAATAATTTTCACGGTCTTCGCCAGTATGAAACAAGATTTCAGAAAGAGATTTCATATTTTTAAGTTATTTTTCAAGTTAATTTTACAAATTGATTTACAAAATTAAACGTTTTATACAAGCCAATTTCAATTATTCAATATTTTATTTTAATTGAATTATAAACTGTTCAATAAATTTTGATATTTTGATTTCATTTTAAAAATAAAAAGGCGTACATTTGCAGAAATTTTGAAAAGTATTTTAATAAATATTTATTTTAAAATCGGTTAATTTAGCATTAAAATATAAACAAAAATATATGAATTTAC
>JAYUJV010000217.1:0-8721 GCA_043764975.1 Saprospirales bacterium | reverse complement strand
GATCTATCACGACACCGTTGCCGATGAGGTTGATGAGGTTTTCTCTGAAGATACCAGAGGGAACGGTATGGAGGACAAATTTTTTACCATCAAATTTGAGGGTATGTCCTGCATTTGGGCCGCCTTGAAAACGGGCTACCATGTCATAATCGGCAGCAAGATAATCTACGATTTTTCCTTTGCCTTCGTCGCCCCATTGGAGGCCTAATATTACATCTATCATTTTATTGAGTTGGTTTAAGGGGTAATGTAGAAATAAAACACACAAATTTTAGGAAGTATTTTGAGTCAAGACAAGGCATAAAAAGGGGGTGTAGCAGGGCTACATACCGTTTTTTGTAACGCAGTATTGGCTTAAAAGACGAGTAAAATCGGGTATTTTATTTTTTGAATCATCCCTAATGTTCAAAAACCGCTGCAAATATCGCTTTATTAATTAGGATATAAGACGCTATTTGCAAAAATATTTTTTTAAAATAAAAAAAAAGACTACTTTTGATTCTAAAGAATCTTTTATAGCTGCACAAGCAAGGCTTTAAAAGTACTTTTTTGAATAAATAATTATTTATTTTAATACATAATTATTTATTCAATAATATTTTAAATATTTAAATAAAAAAATATAAGCAATATGGTATTCAATCTCGATAATCATTCGTCGGTAGCCAATCGTTTTGTGGCAGAGTTGCGAGATGTCAATATCCAACATGACCGCTTGCGTTTCCGCAAAAATCTGGAGCGCATTGGCGAAGTACTAGCCTACGAACTCAGCAAAAAATTAGCTTATAAGACGGAGGAGATTGAAACGCCACTCGGCATTGCGCCCACTAAATTGAGCGATGTGAAAATCGTGTTGGGCGCAATACTCAGAGCAGGTTTGCCACTACATCAAGGCTTACTCAATTACTTCGACGATGCCGACAATGCTTTTATTTCGGCTTATCGCCGACACCATAAAGATGGCTCGTTTGAGATTCATGCCGAATACGTATCTTGCCCAAGCCTTGATGGTGTTACGCTCATTTTGGCAGATCCGATGATTGCTACTGGTGCATCTATTGATGCGGTGTTGCGCCTCTTGAGCGAGTATGGCACACCTGCGCAGATACACGTCGTTTGCGCCATTGCATCGCGACAAGGACTCGATTATTTGCGCCGTTTGTACCCGAACGTATATGTCTGGTTGGGTGCAATAGACGAAGAATTGACTGCCAAAAGCTACATCGTACCTGGTCTTGGTGATGCAGGCGATTTAGCTTACGGCGAAAAACTACAAGAATAAAAGCATCAATTTACTTTGATAATCAATACTTTATACTATTTTTGCAATCCACACAGAGAGAAAACTAATTAGAATCATTTTTTATTTATAAAAATAAAAAAACAATGATTTTACGTATCAAAGCATAAAAAACATTATGGGAGGTCAATTATCGCCATTTATTATTTTAGGAATTATTGTATTTTATTTTTGTCTGCTATTCGGTATTTCGTGGTGGACAACTCGTGGCGACACGAGTAATGAGTCTTTTTTTGTGGCCAAACGACAAGCACCTTGGTGGCTCGTTACTATTGGTATGATTGGCGCGTCTATATCTGGCGTTACGTTCGTATCTATACCTGGTGCAGTTGGTGGTGCTATTGGCAAGCAAAATATTGATTTTTCGTATATGCAAGTCGTTTTTGGTTATCTACTCGGCTATGCTTTTATTGCCTTGGTACTGATGCCAGTCTATTATCGTATGAATCTGACCTCGATTTATACGTATCTCGAAAAGCGTTTTGGATATTGGTCTTATAAAACTGGTGCAGCATTTTTCTTATTGTCGCGCACCATTGGCGCAGCATTTCGCTTGTTTCTGATGATTATGATTTTGCAAAAATTCGTATTAGATCCTATGCACGTACCGTTTGCAGTTACGGCGTTCGTTATCATTGGACTTATATGGCTTTACACCTACAAAGGCGGTACAAAAACCGTACTTTATACCGATGTACTCTTGACGTTTTGCTTCCTCACGGCGCTGGCTTTGACAATAATGACCATCGGTCAAAAACTCGATAAAGGCTTTATAGACATGACTACCATGGTTTGGAATAGCGAATACTCGAAGACATTTTTCTTTTCGGGCGGTTGGGCAGACCCGAACAACTTTTTTAAGCAATTTTTTGGCGGCGCACTCATCACAATCATGATGACTGGCTTGGATCAGGACTTGATGCAAAAGAATTTGACTTGTCGGAACATCAAAGATGCACAAAAAAATATGTTCACTTTTAGTGGTATTTTAATAGTTGTCAATTTATTGTTTTTGATGCTCGGCGCGTTGTTATATATATATGCAGCTTCAATTGGCGTTACGCCACCTGCGCGTACCGATTTTATGTACCCCGAAATGGCCTTCAACAATCTAAGTACTTTTGGTGCGGTGTTGTTTATACTCGGCATCGTGGCTTCCACGTTTTCTTCAGCGGACTCAGCGCTCACGGCCTTGACCACTTCTTTTTGCGTAGATTTCTTGAATTTTGAAAAAAAGGCAACCAATATAGATCCAGCTAAATACGATTATGATCCTACTCAAATGGAGCGCGCCATGGGCGATGTTGCCAATGAACAAGAGCCACAGCGTTTTAAAGTACATTTAGGAATGTCGTTCTTGTTGTTTTTGATGGTTTTGGGCTTTGCGTTCGTGAACAACGAAGCAATCATAAATGAGTTGTTCAAGGCGGCGGGTTATACTTATGGGCCATTGTTGGGTATGTTTATATTTGGATTTTATACAACTCGTAAAGTAAAATACGACAGACTTGCACCATATATATGTGTAGCTGCACCTATATTTTGCTACATCCTCAATAAATATTCGGACGTACTTTTGTTTGGCTTCCAAATGGGATTTTTGGTTTCGGCACTCAACGGATTGCTGGTATTTATCGGTTTTTGGTTTATCTCCGAACCCGATTATGCACCTGAAGAAGTAACTTATTAATTGTATTCGATGGTTTTAATATCAAAGGCAATATTTTTATTTATTTTTAATAAAAAAACTTTGATAGAAATAAATAAAAGCATACCTTTGCACCGCTAAATAAAAAAGCGATACTTGTTATTGTTTTTACTATTTTAGTATAAAGTGGCGCGGTAGCTCAGCTGGTTAGAGCGCGCGATTCATAATCGCGAGGTCGGCGGATCATGCCCGCCTCGCGCTACTAAGTTAAAAGCCTTTATTCTGTTCAGAATAAGGGCTTTTTTGTGTTTGAAGGGGTGTCGGAATGAGCAAAGTTTATTTTGTCTTCGCTTTGAAATAGTTTTTATAAGAATTTTGACTTCAACATACTATGAAAGGCAGGAAGTGTAAGCATCGATTCATCTAAAATACTATTTTCCCAAGTAGAAGAATAGTTAAGAAAAAAAATGTCATATTGTTCTTTCCTCATCGCATTCAAAATAGGATTATCTAAACCTAATGTTTTTATCATGTAAGTTGCTTGCGCTTGTTTTTCGACACTTTGACTTGGATTTGGCGTGATTTCACCAGAACTATTGTAGTAAAAATAATCTTCTACGTTATTTATCGTAGTTGGATTTAGAAACAATAGTTCGTCATAACTATTGCCTTTGCTTGAATTGTCTTTGTAATGGCCACAAAAATTTCTTCGCTTTTCGGTTTCCGTAGGCTGTGAAAGATTAAAACCTTCGCAAGACACTACGAGGTTATTTTGTTCAAAAATTAAATCTTTACAAATAGATTGTGGACAAATATGCTCGATTTGAGCAATCGTAGCATCGGGTGTCGTATAAGGTTGTTTTTTCTCTATGATTTCTTGTTGGCAATAAATACACAAACCTTTTTGTTGTAGCCAAAGGTGTTGAAAAAGAGCCATTTGTATTCCATTTCCTCTTACTTTTGCTTTATTTCGCTTACTTTTTAGGTCGTTCCAATCTTTTAGTCTTTTTTTTATTTCATTACAAAAAGCATCAAAATCAACATGACGATTTGTTTTATCAATGTATCTCATGTCCCAAAGCAGCTTTTTTACGTTTTAGTAACATCACTTCATGGTTAAAACGCATAATTGCGCCATCTTGTCGCCCTAAATCTTTGGTCAATTCTTCTAAATCTGTTTCAATTGTTTCCAATGTTCCGTTAGGCGCAGGTTGCGCTTCTCGTATAAGCTCGTTGAGCGCGTCTATACGGGCTTGCGTTTCGTAATCGCGTAGCGGCGTTCCCATGATTTCGCTCAAAATCCGATTAGGTTCTAAGCCTTTCGTATTTTGGTGCGCTTTTGCCATATTGGTCACTTGTATTTTATGTGTATCTTCATCGATACTCAAAACAAACAGAGATTCAGGTTTTACAGAAGCTAAAATTTGCGGCGAATGTGTTGCTACAAATACTTGATTGTTATGACCTATACCTTTATAAACATTCAAAATCTCTCGTTGCCAAGTTGGGTGCATCGCATCTTCGGGTTCGTCAATGAGCAAAATTCCATTGTTGAGATTAAGGTTGTGTAAGGTAAATATTTGAAAAAAAAGTTGTTGTTCGCCGTTAGAAAGGTCGCTGAAAGATAAATCATTCTTTTTTTCGTTAGAGAAAAGAAGTTTATCAAATTCAATATTTACCAATCTAATATTTGTTTTTAATGCTTCTAAACCTCTATTTAAAGAAGAAATTACATTGTTTTTAACTTCAAAAGGTGTTTTATGCTCATTACTGAATACGGATTTTTGTAAATCGTTTAAAATCTTTTGTTCTGTAACTTCAAAGGTTATTAGTTCTGAGTTTTCATTAATAAAATTATTTTTTTTGATATTGCCTCTATTAAATAAGTGAGTAATATCAAAAGCATTACTCTGCGCAGGTATTGTTGGAAATTCCATATTGATACGTAAATTATCAATATCATTGAAAATTGCATTGCGATTAGAATGATTTTCTTTTTCTCCTAATGTATATGTTTTTAGTCCATTAAATAAACTGTCTTTGGAAAAATCTAATTCAAAAAAGCCTTTAAACCATGGATCAACTTGTCGAGAAAAAACATCACTAATAAAATTCAAAATCGTAGATTTTCCACTACCATTCACACCTGCCAACACAACGACATCTAAGACCTTACCGTCAGCGTCAGTAAAATCAAATTCGACATCTTCAAATTGTCTAAAATTTTTGAGAATCAGTTTTTTTATTTTCATAAAAAATTAATTATGTAAGTTGTTGTTTATCAGTCCTTTAATTTCTGATAAAGCGGAAAAAATAAAATCTAAATCATCGTCTTTTGTAGCATCGTACGCCAAACTTACGGCATATTGCTTGTTTTGTAAAATGGTAAAATACCAAAGTCTGCCAACAACATAACAACCGTAAATCGGCAATTCATTTTGATTGTGGTGTTGCGCTACGACCATCGCAGAAAGCAATTGTCCCAAAGGGTCGCTATCCAAACGATTTTCTTGTTTGTATTCATGCAAGCAAAAAAATGGCATTTTCGGCTTTTGAATTCCTTTGGAAATTAGCCATTCGATGCGACCATTAAGCTCCCAACCCAAGTCAGGGAAACTTGCAGAAAGTATGCGTTGTGTAAAAATTTTATATTCGGTACTTCGATAATGTACCAATGCAATCAACGGACTGATGAAACACATTTTGAGTTCGTCTTCGTTCCAAGCATTGGCGTATTCTATCAAATCGGAACGCAATTCCGCCAAAATAACTTGACGTGAAGCGTCAGGTTCGTGAACGGCTGCTAACCAATCCTCCAACGCTTGCATTTTTGATAGTTTCACTATACTAAACACGTCTTGTACTTCTTCGTATGTCCAATTTTCAAAACTCCTCTTTTCCATGATCTATTTTTTTGTAAAAATACATAAAATCTTTACAAAAAATGATGTTTTTAGCTCCTTATATTTCCACTCGTCTTTTCCAAATACGTTTATTCATATTTTTCGTGCAAAGTATTGAATATTTTATCCCCAATCGTGATTTAAAATAATCGCTTTAACACTTATTCTTTTTTACGAAATTTATAAAAAAGGATAATTTATACTTTTATAAATAAAAAATTCTTAACTTTGTTTAAAATAATTTTGAAATTATGGGTGTATTAGCAAAAGAAAAAATCGTTACTATCCCAAAAGCATTGATGTATGAAATGCTTGATGGTATTGTTGTGCCTTATCTTGGGTATGAAAAAGTCTTAGCAAAAAAAACAAATTTAGAAAGTATTAAGGGTTCAAGCGGTCTTCAATCGTTGGTTATTGATATTATATCAAATTATTTGAGAGAAATTTTTAAAGATTATCGCTTCTTAAATAGTGAATTAGGATTACATCTTAATCATAAAAATAATTTAGCGGCAGATATTGCAATGTATCATAAATCAATGTTATTGAAGCTCGCCTCAGAAAATTACCTTGACACTCCGCCCCGTGCTGTCATCGAAATTGATACCAAAGCAGATCAATCTGATTTTGAGTTTGAAGGCGTTTATTTTAATCAAAAAACACAAAAATTATTAGACTTTGGAGTAGAACTCGTTGTTTGGTTTTTCACTTCTGACCAAAAAATAATTATCGCTCGACCTAATCAACCTTGGCTCACAACACATTTTGACTTTGATTTCGATTTTTTAGGGCAACATATAAATCTTAAAAAAATTATGGAAGAAGAAGGCTTGCGCTTTTAAAAAAATCAAAACTGCACCCGGTACAATACATCAGGCAAAAAACCAATCTGATATACGTAATATTTTTGACTTCGTTCCAAAGAATAACGCTGTTGAAAAATGTTTTTATGGTTCGTAACGTTCTGAAAATCAAGGTAAAACTGTTGCGTAAATTTGCGTTTTGTAGAGTTCAAAGTGTAACCAACTTTTATATCCCAACGAAAATACGGCGTTTGCTGCTCACTAAAAGCACGTTTATTATCATAAATTTCAATATTAAAAAACTTTGATGCCACTTCGTCCACAGGCGTATAAAAACGTCCGCCCGCAGTTGTGAGTTTAGTGTCCAACGTGAAAGCATTTTGCTTATTTTTGCCAAATTTAAACTCTTTTCCTAGCAAAGCATTGAAAATATACTGACTATTGAAAGCCGTGTTGCGCTCGATACCGTCGCTGCCTTTATACTTTGATTGGAAGAGTGAAGTCGTGGAAAGCATATACCAACCGCGTGAAAAATATTTTTCTACCGTGATTTCTGTACCATAATTGTCGCCCGTACCTTTATTTTCCAAACGCCCAATTTGCGGAAAAGCAAAATCTGCACCTGCATTCAGCAATGAAAAAGAACTCGCCATTTTTTCGACAGGCACTCTATCCAACAACTGATAATACAACTCCGCCTTCACGTGCCAATCGCTGCCCGCTTTGAGGTCATAACCCAAGACAAAGTGATTGCTTCGCGTAAAATCTAAATCTCGATTGGTTTTGCTGACCGTTCCGTCAGACAATATTTCTTGAAAAAAGAACACAGGCAAAGGCTGCATTTGATTGTGCAAACCATAACCTAAACTCAAAGTTTGGTTCGGACGCAAGCGATAATTGATGGCAAAACGAGGTTCTAACGCCGATTTTCCATTTATTTGTAAGTATTGTGCGTGTAATCCGCAGTTAAGTGTGATGCGTTCCGTCGGTTTGTATTGCGTTTGTGCAAACGCTTCAAAAAGATTTATACCACCTTTAAAAAGACGATATTGTGTCCAATCGGGAAAAAATTCACGTGAACGCGTATCCGAGTGAAGGTTCATGTTTTGCAACACAACGCCTGTCCGCAACGACCATTTTGCATCAAATTTTTTATTGTAAAAACTCGTAATACGGTTAGATTTTGTGATGTCGCTTACGTCTGTGATGTGTTTTTGCTCGCCATTGTCTAACAACTGATACGAGTTGTAAGTAACGCTTGCATAAGAATTAGAAATAATTGTTCTAATGTATGAAGTGTTGTTAATCAAGTAGTTATGACGCAAACCAAGTATTCCTAACTTCGATCTTGCGTAACTATCAAATTTTTTTGCCGAGAAAAAATCAGCTTCGCCATTGTCTTTTGCCAAAAAATCTACGCTACTCAAACCGCCGATGCCAAAGAGCGAAAAGCTACCAAATTTACTTTGTCCAAAGTCAATATTAAAACTCAAATCCTTGTAGCGCGGTACTGATTTTGTACCAATATTTAAGCCCGCAATATGCGCCAATTCAACAAACGAATGACGATAAGCAACTACAAATGAGCCTTTTTTCTTCAAAATCGGCCCTTCAAACATCGCTTCAAAACCTGAAAAAGCAGCCATTTGAGCTGTTGTCTCATATTTTTCTCGATTGCCTTTTCGGAAACCAATGTCAAAAACACCTGCCGTAGCATTGCCGTATTCGGAAGGAAAAGCAGAGGTCAAAAAATCAGAATTACGTATCATGTTTGGGTTCAAAGCAGAAACAGGGCCGCCCGTAGTGCCGAGTGTCGAAAAGTGGTTCGGACTAGGAATTGGTACGCCTTCCAAACGCCACAAAACGCCCGTTGGCGAATTTCCACGAATAACGATGTCATTTCGGCTGTCGTTGTTCGTGGCTACACCTGCAAAATTAGCGACCATACGCGATACGTCATTTCGTCCACCTGAATAACGTTGCACTTCTTCTACATTGAATTGTCGTGCCGAAATTGTTGCTAATTCATTGATTGTCTGAGATTTATCTATTTTATCCGAAACGATA
>JAYUJV010000216.1:0-1129 GCA_043764975.1 Saprospirales bacterium | reverse complement strand
AAACGAACCTCGAACGCATGGAACATTTTGCAGATATTCGACAAGTACAATCTGAAAAACCTGCCGATGCAAATGGTTTTTTAGCCTTTATTCCATGGCCTTTTCAAGATGAAGATACGATTTTGAAAAAAATAAAACGCGCTCGAAATACCGTTACTGGCGATGAATACGTCCGAATGATAGCCATGAGTCGCATTATGCTGCCGAATGTAAAAAACATACAAGCGTCTTGGCTGACGGTCGGAAAACAAGTGGCGCAAGTTTGTTTGCACTCAGGCGCAAACGATTTTGGTAGTATTATGATTGAAGAAAATGTTGTTTCGGCGGCTGGCGCAGCTTTCCGTTTCACAGCAGATGGTATTCAAAAAGCGATAAAAGAAGGCGGTTTTACACCTCAATTGCGTGATCAACAGTATAATTACAGAGAATTGCCTGCAAATATCAAACAACAGGTTTTGGATCATGCAACTATGGTGGTGGACTAAAAATGAATTGTTAGATTGTTAAATTGTTACTATCAAAGTTTATACGCTACGATAACAATTTAACAACTTAACAACCTAACAATTTTATTATGACAAAACTTTTTTTGATACCTACGCCGCTTGGCGAAGGCGAAATGGCTTCTATTCCAACTTATGTTGCAGACATAATTCGTAGTTTAGATACTTTTATTGTAGAAAAAGCAAAAACTGCTCGACACCACATCAAGGCGATTTGTCCTGATGTGGTGTTACAAAGTTTGGCAATGTGCGAACTCAACGAACACGAATTAAAAACAGCCGAAGCATTTTTTTTAGAAGCCATAACTGCGAAAAAAAATATTGGTTTGATGTCTGAAGCGGGTTGTCCAGGTGTGGCTGACCCAGGTGCTACGATTGTTGCTTTGGCACATAAAAAAAACATAGAGGTCGTGCCGATGGTTGGGCCATCTTCTATTTTATTGGCACTGATGGGTTCTGGAATGAACGGGCAAAGTTTTGTTTTTCACGGTTATTTGGGCGCAAAATCAGAAGATTTGGTCAAAGACTTAAAAAAATTGGAAAGTCACGCTGGAAAAGGTCGCCAAAGTCAGATTTTTATAGAAACGCCTTACCGCAATAAAAATATTATAGATATTGCTTTTAAA
>JAYUJV010000215.1:0-3187 GCA_043764975.1 Saprospirales bacterium | reverse complement strand
AGCCGCTTATGGCGGAACTAAAAGCGATGGGCTTGACCGTAAAATTTGACGACGACGACAGTAAACGCCCAGGTTTCAAGTTTGCAGAGTACGAAATGCTCGGTGTACCAGTTCGCTTAGCGATGGGTATGCGCGATTACGAAAACGGTACGGTAGAAGTTGCGCGTCGCGATACAAAAGAAAAGTCATCGTTGACATTCGAGGGCATCGCTGCACATTTGAAGCAATTGATGGACGATATTCAGGCCAATTTATTTAAGAAAGCCGCAGATTTTAGAACCGAAAAAACACATACTGTCGATGATTGGAACGAGTTTGTGGACATCATCGAAAATCGTCCAGGTTTTATCATGGCACACTGGGACGGCACGCCCGAAACGGAAGAAAAAATCAAGGAATTGACGAAAGCAACGATTCGTTGTATTCCGCTCGATGCACCCGAAGAAGACGGTAAATGTATCTTGACAGGTTTGCCGAGTAAGCGCCGTGTTGTGTTTGCAAAAAATTATTAAAAACTGGTTTACGCGCAGCGTAAAAATTAAGTTTTTTGGTTTTATAAATTTTAAAAAATGTCTTTTGAATCGTAGATTTGTAAGGCATTTTTTTTGTTTTTGCTATATTCAAAAAATAAGTTATATTTGCCAAAACATACTTACAAAATGGAGAAACAAAACAGCAATCCGCACGACGATTTTTTTAAAGTTGCGTTTTCGAGGCAAGATGTGGTTGTAGATTACATTACGCAATTTATAGATCAAAATATTGCACAAAATATTGATTTGCAATCACTTACACTTTCTAACAATTCCTACACAACAAGTAAATTAGAAGAGTATTTTGCAGATGTAGTTTGGGATTGTAACTATGGCGCATCAAAAACGCCGATAAAAGTTACGTTTCTATTTGAGCATAAAAGTTATGTGCCGAAGTATCCGCACTTACAATTGTTGCGTTATATGTTAGAGATTTGGGAAAATAATGATAAAAATAAGTTGCCTCTTACGCCCGTTATTCCTATCATTTTGTATCACAATGCGAATAAAAAAAGACATTGGAAATACAAGTCTTTTTCGGAATATTTCAAGACACTCGATGCATCTTTATTGCCATATATACCCAGTTTTGAGTATCAATTGACGGATTTGACCAATCTTACAGAAGCGCAATGGAATATGCTAAAAGCAGGGCTTTTACTTCATTCGTTACGTACTTTACATTATGGTGGAGATCAACATTTTGTACTTCAAAATATAGATATGATCTTCGTTAGTACAAGTGAAAATGAAAAAAATGAACAAATAAAAACTTTTTTGGCCGCACAACTTGTTTATGTCCTAAAAAACAACGAATTTAGCCGCGAAAACACTGATAAAATTATTCAAAACCTAAAAAGTAAAAATAACATGAGTGCTTACGATTATTTGATACAAGAAGCCCAAAAAGTTGGCCTTGGAATTGGTAAATTAGAAGGTAAATTAGAAGGTAAATTAGAAGGTAAATTAGAAGGGCAAATAGAAACCGTATCTATTAAAAATCAAGAATTTGCAACTTCTTTGATTACAAATACTGATTTTGATGATGCTAAAATTGCTATGCTCGTTGGCGTAAGTGAGCAGTACGTGTATGATTTACGCCTAACGTTAAAAAAATAATTTTTCATTTTTCATTTTAAAATGCCTTGTGAATCATCAATATATAGCGAAAACACTGATAAAATTATTCAAAACCTAAAAAGTAAAAATAACATGAGTGCTTACGATTATTTGATACAAGAAGCCCAAAAAGTTGGTCTTGGAATTGGTAAATTAGAAGGTAAATTAGAAGGTAAATTAGAAGGCAAATTAGAAGGGCAAATAGAAACCGTATCTATTAAAAATCAAGAATTTGCAACTTCTTTAATTACAAATACTGATTTTGATGATGCCAAAATAGCGATGCTCGTTGATGTAAGTGATCAGTACGTATATGATTTACGTTTAACATTAAAAAAATAATTTTTTATTTTTCAAAAAAGCCTTGTAAGTTGTTGATTTACAAGGCTTTGTTTTTTGTATAAATAAATTTAGTGAATATGGATATAGAACTCAATCAAAATATAGACAAACCAAAATCGGTGCGTGATGAAGACAAATTAGATATAAATGTGCTAGCTAATTTCGTAAAAAATCATGTTTCGGGTTTAATCGGAGAGCCAATTTTGGAGCAGTTTAAAGGTGGCGCATCGAACCTAACTTATCAATTATCGTTTGATAATCACGAGTTTGTGGTGCGTTGCGCGCCAAAAGGCACGAAGGCAAAAGGCGCGCATGATATGCAGCGCGAATACAATATCATGGCTGCATTGAAGCCACATTATCCAGATGTGCCGAGCATGATTGCATTCTGTGATGACGTGTCGCTTATCGGTCGTGATTTTTATGTCATGGAAAAATTGACGGGCATTATTCCGAGGGCGAATTTACCGAAAGGGTTGGTATTGACTGTGGACGAAACACATCAAATTTGTACCAATGTACTTGACAAAATGATAGATTTGCATCATTTAGATATTCAAAAAACTGGTTTAGATGCCTTCGGCAAAGGCGATGGATATACTACTCGACAGATTGAGGGCTGGATTGGACGCTACCAAAAAGCTAAAACTTGGAATGTTCCCAATTTTAAATTTATATCGAGTTGGTTACAAAACAATATGCCCGAATCGTCGCGTAACTGCTTTATTCACAATGACTTCCGATTCGATAATGTTGTGTTAGATGCCAATAATCCACTGCAAATAATTGGTGTATTGGATTGGGAAATGGCAACCATCGGTGATCCGTTGATGGATTTGGGTAACTCGTTGGCATATTGGGTGCAAGCCGATGATGACTTCGTGATGAAATACCTTCGCCGACAACCAACCAATCTACCTGGTATGCTGACTCGAAAAGAAGTGGTGGCGTATTATGCTGAAAAAACTGGTATCGAAATCAAAGATTTTAGGTTTTATGAAGTGTATGGTTTGTTTCGATTGGCGGTTATTGTGCAGCAGATTTATTATCGTTATTACCACAAGCAAAGCAAAAATCCTGCGTTTCGGCACTTATGGTTTATGGTGCATTACCTCAATTGGCGTTGCAAACGAATCGTGAAGGCATAAAAAAGGCATAAAAAAAGGATAGACAACCCTAACCGTTGCCTATCC
>JAYUJV010000214.1:0-3193 GCA_043764975.1 Saprospirales bacterium | reverse complement strand
AACGGTCGTGTTGCTTTGCGAGCATACGCGCCGAAGTAGCTTTGGTTTTGTACTCAATAAACGATTGGATATCAATATCAATGACTTGTTGGTCGATTTTCCAGACATGGATAGTGAAGTGTTTTGTGGTGGGCCAGTGTCAAACGATAATTTATATTATTTGCACAATGTCGGCGACTTAATTGAAGATAGCTCGGAGATTGCGCCAGGCATTTTTTGGGGCGGCGATTTCAATACTTTGCGGACTTTGATTGATACAAAAATCATAGAATCTCAAAATATTCGCTTTTTTGTAGGTTATTCGGGTTGGGACAAAGAACAACTCGATCAAGAATTTGCAGATAAATCTTGGGTGATTGCAGAGCCTAATCCGAAGTATATTTTTGAAAACCAAGTGCCTTATCAAAATATGTGGGAAGATGTATTGGCCGAAAAAGGCAACACTTTTTCTGTGATTGCGCAGATTCCAAAGAGTTTGACTTGGAATTAAACCAATAAAAAAGCTGTTATGAATATATTCATAACAGCTTTTTTTTATAAACCATTGATTTAAAATAATTTATAAATATTAAAAATTGAAAATTAACTTTAACGGAAACATCTTAAAAGACGACTCAAAGTTGTTTGGTATCGAAAACAGAGCGTTTCAGTATGGCGATAGCTTGTTTGAAACCATACGAGTTTTTGATGGCAAAATTCCGTATTTGTCTTATCACGTAGAGCGATTGTTGGCAGGTTTGGTGTATTTTGAGTATGAACTTGATTCAAGTTTTCATTTTCAATACATTGAAAATGAAATACATAAAACATTGACTGTCAATAATTTAAAAAATGCTCGTGTGCGATTAGAAGTTTTTAGAGCCGATGGTGGGCTTTATACACCGACTTCAGATCAGATAAATTTTGTGATTTCGACAACAGAATTAGAAAATTCTATTTTTATTGAGAATAGTAAAAACATTATTGCGCATTTTTCAAAAAAAGTGACTTTACCAATGTCTGATGTTCAACAATTTAAGACTGGTGCTTGCACCTATTATGTGTTGGCAGGTTTAGAAAAGAAGCGTATGAATTGGGACGAGTCAATATTGTGCAACTCTAAAGGCCATATTTCGGAGTGTTCGATTGGAAATATTTTTATCATTCGCAATAACCAACTCTTTACGCCGAGTCTGAATCAAGGTTGTATCAACGGCGTGATGCGCCGAGTTGTGATGGGACAAGCAAAATTATTGGGTTTTGAAGTGTTTGAAAAAATAATTACAAAAAAAATGTTGCTCGAAGCAGATGAAATTTGGACTACGAATGCGATACAAGGTATTCAAACTATTAGCCAAATCAATAATGTAACATATTCAAAATCAATATATTATATATTTTTAAAACAAATAAATAACAATATTTGATATTTTGAGCTTTTAACCTATCATAAAAAAATATTTTGCGTATTTCTATCACACTTTGGTATTATAAAACGTTATTATTATGTATAAAAAAAGTTTAATACTAAAAATATTAATTATAGAATACTGATTATCAACATAATAGGAAAAAGAAATTTGTAAATTACTTTTAAAATCTTAAAAAAAATGTGTCACAAAATTAAAAAAAAGCGTGACAAAATAAATTTTTAAGCGATTATATTTGTATTGAATTTTAACCGAACTACTTTACAAAATTTACTTAAATGATTTCTACAATCAACTATCAACGTGTGTTTTGCACAATCTTTATGATGTACATTTTATCTCCGATGTATGCAGTAAACGTAAAACTAAATGCCCGAAACCATCAAAATAAAGTTATTTTGAATTGGATAACGGACAATGAATTGGCCAATACCACTTACCAAATTCAGCGCTCAAACGACAACAATATCTGGGAAAGTATCCAAGAAATCGAAGGCCGAAATGTCAGCGAACTCAGCGAATATTACTTTTCGGATATGCACCCAGTTATTGGTAAAAACTTTTATCGCGTGCGTACTAAAAATGACGATGTCGAAAAAAATTATTCTAATATTGCACAAGTCGTCAATCAATTAAAAGGCGTCGAAAAGCTGTTTTTGGTTACCCCAGATCCAGTTTCAAAAATGGTACAGATTTATTCTGCAGATCCGCTCGAAAAAATATTGGTGCTAGACAAAAAAGGAAAATTAATCACTATTTTTTATGAACCTAAAAACGTACTCGATTGTCATTATTTTGTGAGTGGTGATTATCGTTTTTTATTTCATAAAAGAAATACACAATTGCCAGTTATTACACAATTTGTAAGTTTATAAAAAAAATAAAAAAAAGCGACGAGAAATGTATCTCGTCGCTTTTTTTATTTCTTATTTATGGTCGGCGTTTGCAACTTTTTCATCAGCTTTTTACCAGACATTTTTTCAGTAAATGTGAAAAACAAAGTAGCATTATCGCGTTTTACAAACTTTATTGTTTTTGCAAACATCTGTTCATCAGTCAAATACACATCAAATATTTCTTTATACACTATTTTTCCTTTCGCTTGCATTTCTACTTGTAACTTACCAGTTATTGGTAACTTTTCGAGCTTAGATTGTAGCATTACGCCTTTGGTCATTAAATCGTCTTCTGCTTTAAATTCATCTGTATCCGTCAAAATCTGAACATAATCCAAGACTTCTATCATATCGACACTACAATTCCCTTCGTAAAGACCACCGATTCCGTCGCCATCATACACCCGAATGGCGAGCGTATTTTCCGCATCCCACCTTATGATTGGGTTGTCAGAGGCAACTGTATAACGTCGATTTGTGGATTTTGCAGATACCATTGGCGCGTCTTTTTTAGGAAAAAAACCAGTTTGACCAACCTTTTCGCCATTCAAAAACACCTCATCGGCATCATCTATTTTGCCCAATAAAATGCGAATCGAATCCTTCAGATAAGCACGATCGCGTAACGTGTTCGACAACATAAATTTGCAGCGATACCACGAAAAACCATCGTATTTATCGAAGCCTTGCGCCTCGTAATTTTTGCCAGATTTTATCGTTTTCCAAGCCGAATCATTGAATTTTGGACTTGCCCAAGCCAAATCGTCTCCAGTTTTAAATTTCCAATTTCGAAAAGTTTCGCTGTTGTTTTGAGCAAATAATTGAAAAGTTAGGATATATAATATAAGAAAAAGCGTATTTTTTTTAAACATTTTTTTTTATTTATGT
>JAYUJV010000213.1:0-8807 GCA_043764975.1 Saprospirales bacterium | reverse complement strand
TCGTGATGTTATTTGAGCGCAAGTGCATGGTGTAAACGCGAAGGATTTTGCCATTGATGTTAATATCCGCAAAACAACAAGTATTGTAACTCGTACCGATATTGATGTCTTCGTAATGCACAATAGGGTAGCGCGACATAATAGCGACTTCTTTACTACTCGAAAATGCTGCGTATGGCAGCGATTCTAAACTTTTTATTTTCGTATTCGCCTGATTATCAACTTCTTTGAAGATGTAGCGACATTCAAAAGTCTCTTGCATACAAAGTATATCGGGCTGTTGTTCCGTAAAAAAAGCCGATGCTTCTAGAAATCCTTTTGCTCTATTTTCTGCTTGTGCAAACGTACTTGGCAATCCACCGATGTTGAAAGTCATAATAGAAAGACTGTTTTTATTGGGCGTCGAAAAGAAATGATACCCAATGGTGCTTTCCAGATGCGACCAGCCCAATATAATCGCGATGAGCGAAAACAAGGCAAAGCGCTGACGTAGCCAAAGCCAAAATACAACAAATGCAACATTGATCCAAAGCAAAAAAGCATAAAACAAACCTGCATAATACAAATATCCTGCGCTTTTTGGGTGATAATAAGGCGCAATATACGAAAGCAATATCATGAAGATAAATGCAATATTAATCCAACGAAATAACCAGAGAAAGGGTTTCACTATGTAATTGGTTAGCTTTTGGTCTTTGATTTGAAAATAAAAATTAAACCTTTCAATAGGCAATAGACAATAAGCAATTTGCCAATTGTCTATTGCTTGTTAATATTGGCAAATTTATAAAATCTTGGAGCAAACATACAAGTAACTGAATGTTACTTAGTATCTACACGTTAATATTTTATTATTTACTAGCCTTAAAAAGCGTTTCTTTTTCTTCTACACTAAGGCTATTGTAACCTTCGCGCTTGATTTTGTCCAAGATGTCATCTACCATTTTTTGAGAGACTTCACTAGTGTTTCTCTTAGGTGTTGGTTCTTCGGTATTCTTGAAAGCTACTTTTGGGCGCGGTCTGTCTTTAGATTTTTGAGCGCTTACTTTTTTTGAGCGACTAAACAAGCCCATTATCCAGTCTTGCGCATTGTTGAATGGTGCGGCAAGATCTATGCCTTGACGCAACAATATCACGAACAATGCCCCAAACGAAGCGCCGCCAAGGTGCGCAATATGCCCACCTACGTTGTTCATGTCTGGCAAAGCAATGATGTCCAAAAACAACATAACCAACACGATATACTTGATGGCTACCTGTCCAAGTAGTAAAAGATTCATCCTGTAATCGGGCGCGGTCATTGCCGCTGCGAGTGCAATACCCATCACACTGCCCGATGCACCATAGGCGAAACCGCCAGTATGCAGCGTAAGATTGGCATATAGCAAATAAAAAGCTGCACCCAACAAACCACTATACACATATATAGGTAGTACACGACGATCGCCAAGCAAATCGCCAGTAATGTAGCCAAACCAATATAAACACAACATATTAAATAAGATGTGCGTAGGCCCGAGGTGGAAAAACATGTGCGTAATGAGCGTCCAAGGATGATAGAGTAAGTCACTAAGGTACGAACTTAGCTGCAACAATTCATCTACATGAGGCACTAGTGGTAAAGGCTTTAACCCATTTGAAAACCACAAACCTAAATGCACCAAATGTATGCCTACAAATATGAAGACATTTATGAAAATAATCCTCAGCACCATATTTCCGTTTCGGAACGATGACTGTATATCTTGCCAAATAGAACTAATCATGGATAAAATACAAGTATTTATAAAATATTAAAAATTATTTTCGATACCAATATAGCAATACAATTGCACCGCACAAAGCACCGCCGATATGCGCTATGTGGGCTACATTGTCGCCTGGTTGAGCATTTGTAGTCAAATAATATTCAGCGATAAGTGCCGCTGGAATCAAGTATTTTACTTTTATCGGAATCGGGAGTAGCATTTCAGAAAATTCGGTTTCGGGCATCATAGCACCAAGCGCAATCATAAGGCCGTATATTGCACCCGATGCACCAACCATTGGCGTATCTTTTTGAAACATCAATACTTTTTTGAGTACATCTGAAGCCTCTTTCGCGCTTTCAAAATTGCCGTCTATAAATTCTCCTCTGTATGTGTCAAGAACGCTTGATAGATTAGGGCCAGTGGTCATTTTCAAGGTATTCAAAAATTTAGGCCCAATGCTATCCACCAATTTATTGAAGCCCTCATAAGAAGGCGAGGCATTGAAAATATCCAAGGCCATTTCTACTTGGTGGTAATTATAATAATTGTAACCCATATAAAACAAGGCGGACAACACCGCGCAAGTCATATAGTAAATCAAGAAGCGTTTTGGCCCCCAAACCATTTCGAGCATACCGCCAATCATCACTAATCCTAACATATTGAACAAAATATGCATAAATCCGCCGTGCATAAAAGCATAAGTAACCATTTGGTAAGGCATGAATTTAGCTGAGCCAAACGAATACAGCATCAAGGGGTCTAAATGATTCAACATCGGCAATTGCGCAGCAAGGAACACAATGACATTTAGAACCAATAAATTTTTACAAATATACGTAAGTCTGAACATGCTTATTTTACGGTTTTATAACTGAAATTGTTTTTGGATGTCATCTAATTCGTACATGACGAAGCACTTATGACCATTCGGGCTGCTGAATGGTACGGCGCAAGCAAACAACTTATCAGTCAAGTTACGCATTTCTTTTACACTCAATGCTTTCCCTTTTTTGATACTCGCACTACGCGCCAACGAACGCGCCACACGTTCTTTTATATCCAAATAAATATCTAAATCCTGTTTATATTGTTCTAAAATGTCTTCAATAATCGCTTTTTCATCTACCTCTTTGAGGTCTGCTGGCAAGCCGTGCAGCACAAAGCTATTTTGACCAAAATTTTGTAAATCAAAACCTAAGCGATTGATTTCTGGCATAATATCGGTCAGCAATATCGCATCTGCTGGCGAAACGGTTAGCGTTTTTGGAAACAACTCATGTTGCGTCACAACTTTAGAGCCTTCAAATAGATCCATGTACTTTTCGTACAAAATTCGTTCAGAAGCTGCTTGCTGATCGATGAGCATAAATCCAGATTTGAGTTGGCTAACAATATAAGTGTTGTGCAGCTGATACGGCTCTTTCTGATTTTTAGAAAAAGTGCCGCCTTTGCTGTCGCTCAATTCGGTTTCATCGTCAGACATTTTGCTCTCAAACGTCATCGCAATTGACTCTTGTGGTGCGTTGTCGTTTTGTGTATTCGTTGATGATTCGGGCGCATCAGTAAAAGTTTCGTCTAAGCCGCGATACAGCGATTCCCAATTTTGGATATTGTTTTTTTGTCTAGTATTTGGCGAAGCATAATTGATGACCGATGGAATGGTTTCGATTTGATTGGCGTCCGCTTTTTTTGCATTTTTGGTCGTAAACGCGTCAAAAGATTGCGTTTGCGCTTCGTTTGTGCGCTGCGATGGCTGGCGCATATAACCCATTTCTTGCTCAAAATCGAGCATTGGCGTCAAGCTATATTGGCCGAGCGCATGACGAATGGCTACTTTTAGGTAGTTATAAATCAGCTTTTCGTCATCAAATTTGATTTCTGTTTTGGTCGGATGCACGTTCACGTCTATTCGAGCTGGGTCTATGTCCAAAAACACGACATATAAAGGATGCGCATCTTTCGCAATCAATTCTTCGTAGGCACTCATAATGGCATGGTGCAAATAAGGACTTTTTACGTAGCGATTATTGACATAAAACATCTGCTCACCACGTGTTTTTTTAGCATATTCTGGTTTGCCGATGAAGCCATTTATTTTGACTACTTCTGTTTCTTCTTCGAGTGGTACTAGATTTTTGTTATAATTATTACCAAAAATAGCAATGATTCGCTGACGCAAATTACCGATTGGCAAATGAAACAACTCTGTGTTGTTGTGGTGTAGCGAAAAGAAAACATCTGGATTGCCCAATGCCACGCGCTGAAATTCATCAACGACGTGTCGCATTTCTATTTGATTGGATTTCAAGAAATTGCGTCGTGCAGGAATGTTATAAAACAGATTTTTGATAGAAAAAGATGTGCCTTGCGCGCAACTATCCGCCTCATGCGAAAGCACCTCGGAGGCTTCGATGATGACTTTCGTCCCGACTTCATCTATCTGACGGCGAGAGCGTAATTCTACTTGCGCTACGGCTGCAATAGAAGCCAAGGCTTCGCCGCGAAAACCCATAGTGCGAATCGCAAAAAGGTCTTCTGTCTTTCGGATTTTGGAAGTTGCGTGGCGTTCAAAACTCATACGTGCATCGGTTTCGGACATGCCGCAACCATTGTCTATGACTTGAATCAGGGTTTTACCTGCTTCTTTCAAGATCACTTTTACACTCGTACTGCCTGCATCTACGGCGTTCTCCATCAGCTCTTTGATGACGGACGCAGGGCGTTGCACCACCTCGCCAGCAGCGATTTGGTTTGCTATAGAATCGGGAAGTAATTGTATAATATCTGCCATTGGTGCAAAGATATGGTTTTTGATTTATTTAACTATATCTAAACGTAATTTATAGACTTTTGATTCCAGTATGATGAAAAAAAATCTAAAATTGTGTTTTTTAACAAAGAAAAGTACAACGATTTTGGTTTGTATTTAAAGTTCAATATTTACTTTTTAAAAATAATATTTAAATATTTCTTAACAATATGTGTCTTTTTAGGAATGAAAGCGTCTAAATACTATGCACAACGCTTAGAATGTGTCATTACACTTTCTTTTTTAATGAAATTGATTATCTTTGCTCCAAGGTAAGGAATTTTTTTGAGAATAGAAAATAGACATTGATTGAAAACGCGCCATACAACTCTGTGGCTACTATGTTTTTTTTGAATCTTTTTTTGGTAACAAAAACCAAAAAAAATCTTATCTGTAATGAGAATTAATCATTTTTACCCTTAATTCTGGGCGTTGAAACACCTGATTTTACCAAATTGAAAAGGCTTAGCAGCACATATACTCCTTCATCTTCACTTTCGGACAATGATTTGATCCGAGCATATCTAGGTACACAAGATCCTGCTTATTTTAGCCAGATTTATCGTAAATATGCTCAAAAAGTGTTTGCCAAATGTATTGCACTACTCAAGGAAGAACACCTTGCAGAAGATGCGATGCAAGACGTATTCACGAAAGTGTTCTTGAATTTGTCAAGTTTTAATGAAAAATCGCAGTTTTCGACTTGGATTTATTCGGTTACTTACAATTATTGTATAGACCTTATCCGTAAAGGAAAAAAAGAAAAAGGGATGTTCGTCGATGACATAGAACGCGCACCCGATACCGCCGATGACGTAGAAGATGCGTTTTTGATGGAAATGGAGGTCAAGCGCCTAAAAGTAATCCTGGAGCGAATACCTGTGGACGACCACGCTATTTTATTGATGAAATATCAAGACGATATGAGTATCAAAGAAATTGCAGATGCGCTACAAAAAACCGAAAGTGCAGTAAAAATGAAACTAAAGCGCGCCAAAGAAAAAGCCGCCGAAGTATATCATAGTTTATATAAAGATAATTAATACAAAAAAGTAAAAACTTAAACATTGGTCACGAAGACTGTAAAATTGTAATTTAATGTTTTATTCGTTTCAAGCAGCAATAGACAATTGGCAAATTTTGCTAGTTTCTTTTTGCAAATTGTATTGAATATTGAGCAAAGTCTTATCAATTTCACTTTTTCGATGAATATTTAAGCCGTTACAAAAATTGTCACATCATGCCAAACAATTTCAAGCATTTAGATGAAGAATGTGATGTGCCATTGAACGATGATGTCTTTTTTAAGATTGAACATCGGCTCAAAAGCAACATCAAATCTTTTCGTTTTGCTGGCGATACCTCTGAGCTATATTTGCCAAAGGTGTTCAAGACCATTATGGCCTTTGCTGGCGTAAACGAAAAAAAGGGCGATGCGTTCTCTTTCAGAAATCGTCGCGCTGCGCCTCCCGATGGACTAGATCCACACGGTAGAGGCTAATTTTGTCCTTCGTTTACTTAAACCCAAAGCTAAACGGATACCAAACTTACTTTTATTATATAGCTTCCGAAGCAACCAAGTAGAAAACATGAATAACATTACGGATTTATTGAGTACTATTTTGATGCGTTTTGCATCGGGCATACCAAGCATACTTATATCGCTTTTGGTGTTGCTCATCGGTTATATTATTGCCAAAACGGTTAGTAAAATCGTCAAAAAAGCATTAGAAGCGTCAGGTGTAGATCAGTTTGCTGAAAGACTGAACGAAATTGATGTCGTGGCTGAAGCGAATATCACGATAAAGCCAAGTGTTATTTTTTCTAAAGTCATCAATTTTTTCTTGATGCTCATATTTGCCATTGCAGCTACCGACATACTCGGTATGCCAGCTGTATCGCAAATCGTGAGTGATTTGATTAATTACATTCCGAACATTATTTCGGCAAGTATCGTGTTGGCCATTGGCTTGCTGTTCGCCAATATGCTCAAAGGCGTTGTAAAATCTTCATGCGATAGCTTAAAGATTCCGTCGTCGAACATCATTGCTAATTTTGTGTTTTATTTTGTGTTCACCACCACGGCTGTGAGCGCACTCGGACAAGCGAAGATTGATACCGATTTTATAAAATCAAACCTTACGGTCATACTCGGCGCAATCGCAGGTGCATTTGCACTCGGTTATGGATTGGCATCGAAAGACATGATGGCGAGTTTTTTGGCGAGTTTTTATAGCAAAGACAAATTTGAACTCGGCGATGTCATCACGATAGAAGGCGTGACTGGCGTGATAGTAGAAATGGATAATGCTTCGGTGATAGTGAAAACCAAAACCAGCCATGTCGTGATTCCGTTGAATAAACTGCTCAACCAAAATGTAGAAATACATGACGAAACATTGCCTACGATTTCAAATACAGGAAATACAGGCGAAACGTTGAAGAAGTTGGATTAATAAAAAGTTGAAATTTTATTTATAATTATTTGAAAATCAATTATTTATAATAAAATATAATTTTTAATATTATAAATAAAAAAAGCCATTTGAGTCTTCAAATGGCTTTTCTATTTATAGTACAAATCACATACCTTTACTGATCTTCGGGATTCAATTTTACATCGCCAGTTGGCGCGGCATCTTCTGCAACATTGCAAGTTGGCAATGGTTTTTGCGATATATATACATTTATTTGCTCACCGATGCGCATTATTTTCCCTTCCTCGAACGCTGGCTCTTGCTTATACACATACGCGCGATTTTCGTCCGTAATCGTTTTGTCTTTTATCACATTTCCGATGGTTAGGTTGTAGTTGCTAATCAAAAATTTTGCGGCATCGAAACGTTTGCAAACCAAATCTGGTAGCGTTACGTCCGTACTTTCTCTTGAAGACACGATAAATTGCAACGACGAACCACGCGGCGTCTGAAAGCGACGCGCACCCAAACGATCCGTAATGGTATCGTTTTGGTATATGATTTCGAGGATTGTGTTCGGCTCTAATTTGGCATCGAATTGCGTACCGACTATTTGTGCTTGTATGCCAAGCAAGGTCAATTTGCGTTTATAGGCTTCAAAATCGTCATTTCCGCCAGTCAAATCGGGCAAAAGCACCATATCTGCTTGCGCTCTGTTGATGACGAGATAAATCGTACGGTCTTCTTTGACCATGGCGCCAGGTTTTGGGTTCTGCTCCAAGACCGTGAACGGCGGCTTACCGACCACAAACGATGAATCCGCGACCACAATCTGAAAACCACGATCGGCTGCTTTGCGCTCCACTTCCTGATACGACATATTCACGTAATTGGGCATCTCGATAGATTCGCCGTGCTTAGTGTAGCACGTCAAAAACTGAGTACTCAAAAACGCAAAAGCCACCACCACACCAAGCATACCTGCAAAGTTGATGATGAAAATTCGGCTTGTCGCAAACAGCCAAGTTTCGTAAGCCCACGTGCGCAATCTGTTTTTGATGCGCGTGAGCAAGCCTATTTTGTTATCCTTTTTTTCCACCTAATTTTACGCCGTTGAGTTGGAAAATATTTGAATCAAAACTAAAATTCAAGTTGTTTTTTTCACGTTGCTTTTTCTGCGCCAATGCCACAAGGCGATCGACGAGTTCCGTGAACGAAATACCAGTTTTTTCCCACAAATAGAACGAAAGCGAACCAGGAATCGTGTTGATTTCGTTTACATATATGTTACCGTTGTCCTGATCTATCAAAAAGTCGATGCGCGATGCACCGCTACAATCCAAGCCTTGAAACGAGCGCACAGCCATGTCTTGTATCGTCGCTGTCTGCGTGTCTGTAATATCGGCAGGGATTTTTCGCTTGAGCGAAGCCATGCCTTTTGAGCCAGATTTGGTTACGTATTTTTCGTTGTAACTCAATATTTTGTCGTTGTTCACGACTGGTTCTTCGCAAATAGACGGTATTGCGGTTTCGTAATCGCCCAAAACAGCGCAATTGACTTCTTTGAGGTTCACGATTGCTTTTTCGACAATCACTTTACGCGAAAATTGTACGGCATTGTCGATGGCTTCACGCAATTCGGCGCGGTCTTTTGCCTTACTGATACCGATACTCGAACCCAAATCCGCTGGCTTCACGATGACTGGATAACCAAGGCTTTTTTCGACATTGTCGATAACCATATCTGGCGTATTGATCCAATCTTTTGAGTAAAAATGTTGAAAATCGACAACCGCCAAACCAAGGTGGCGAAACACGATTTTCATC